>JBDSPX010000188.1:0-3785 GCA_039930065.1 Dokdonella sp. | reverse complement strand
GATGTCGGCGGTGTCGGCTATGAGCTCGAAGCACCCATGTCGACGTTCTACGATTTGCCTGAGCCGGGCAAGCCGGTCACCTTGTGCACGCACTATGCGGTCAAGGAGGATTCGGTCGCGCTTTACGGATTCCTGCTCGAATCCGAGCGCGCGATGTTTCGTGCCGTGCAGAAGGTCAGTGGGATCGGCGCGAAGATCGCGCTGGCAATCCTCTCTGGCGTATCCGCTGATGATTTTGCGCGCTTCGTGCAGAGCGGCGACATCGCCGCGCTGACGCGGATTCCCGGCATCGGCAAGAAAACCGCCGAGCGCATGATTGTCGAGTTGCGTGATCGCGTTGATGGTCTGGTCGGTGCGGTGTCTGCTTCGGCTTTCGCCGCGTTGCCGAAGGATCCGTTGAGCGAAGCGAGCGTCGCGCTGCAATCGCTCGGCTACAAGCCGAACGAGATTGCGCGCTTGGTCAAGGATGCGAGCGCACCCGGTGACAGCGCCGAGGATATTATCCGCAAGGCGCTCAGGGCCGCATTGCGATGAGTCGGCGCGATTCCTGCAACGGTGTTCAAGCCCCACCCGTTCTGATGCGTCGTCATCCGTTTGATGAATCCGCGCTCGCGCGCGTTGCGCTTCACCCGACAAGCATAGGTAGTCAATCGGCATGAGCTTGAGTCCCGAAGAAGAAAGCGCCAGCCGCAAACGACTGGCTACGCTTTGCTTTCTCGTCATTGGCGTCGTTTACGGCGACATCGGTACGAGCCCGCTGTATGCGTTCCGCGAAGCATTCAACGACGTGCATGGCGTGTTGCCGTTGCGCGAGAACGTGCTCGGTGTGCTTTCGCTGATCTTCTGGTCGCTGATCATCGTGGTTTCGATCAAGTACGCGACCTTCATCCTGCGCGCCGACAACAAGGGCGAGGGCGGCGTGATTGCCTTGATGGCGCTTGCCCAGCGCGGCGTCAAGCGAATTCGCTCGCGCTGGATCGTCATGGTCATCGGCTTGTTCGGCACCTCGCTGTTCTTCGGAGACGCCGTGGTCACGCCGGCCATTTCGGTATTGTCGGCAGTCGAGGGAATTGAGGTGCTGAGCCCCGCCTTCATGCATTATGTCGTGCCGGTCACGGTGCTGATCCTGCTCGGCATGTTCTCGATCCAGAAGCACGGGACCAGTCGTATCGGGCCATTTTTTGCGCCGATTACGCTGGTCTGGTTCGCCTCGCTGGGGATACTCGGCGTGTTCGGCATCATGCGCGACCCCAGTGTGCTCAAGGCGTTGATTCCGCATCACGCCGTGATGTTTTTTGTGCACAATGGAAAGATGGGTATTTTTGCCATGGGTGCTGTGGTGCTTTCGATCACCGGCGCGGAAGCGCTGTATTCGGATATCGGCCATTTTGGCAAGAAGCCGATTCGACTGGTCTGGTTCTTTGTTGTGCTGCCCTGCCTGATGCTCAACTACCTGGGGCAGGGCGCGCTCGTCCTGTCCGATCCGAGTACCAAGGACAACCCGTTCTACTTGCTGGTTCCGTCCAGTTTGCTCATACCGATGATCGTGCTCGCGACGATGGCGACGATCGTCGCTTCCCAGGCGGTCATTTCTGGCACCTTCTCGATGGCGCGCCAAGCCGTGCAACTGGGCTATCTGCCCCGCATGCAAGTGCTGCATACCTCGAACCAGGAGGAAGGTCAGATTTTTCTTCCGTGGATCAACCGCATCCTGCTGGTCCTGACCATTGCCGTCGTACTCGGCTTCCGCTCATCAGCCAATCTGGTCAGTGCTTACGGTCTCGCGGTTGTGGGCACGATGCTGATCAATACCCTGCTCGTGGTCATTGTCGCTCGGCGCATCTGGCGCTGGAGCTATGTCAAGGTTATCCCGGTTGGTTTGATCTTCCTTGGCGTCGATTCTTTGCTGCTGACCGCGGTAGCCGACAAATTCGTCTACGGAGGCTGGTTTCCGCTCGCGCTGGGCGTGCTTGTCTTCACGATCATGCTGACCTGGCGCCGAGGCCGAGAATTGGTCATGCGCGAAATCAAGCGCGCGGGTCTTGCATTGGAGCCCTTCATTGCCTCGATAAGCGCGCATCCGCCGCTGCGAGTGTCAGGTACAGCGGTCTTTCTGACCGCCAATCCGGAAGGCGTGCCGAATGCACTGTTGCACAACCTCAAGCACAATAAAGTGCTACATGAGCGAAACGTCATTCTCACCGTTGACATCCTCGATGAACCCGTCGCCGAAGCGCAGGATCGAAAGAGCATCGTCGCCTTGGCTGATGATTTCTACCTGGTCACCTTGCGCTATGGATTTTCGGAGGATCCGAACATTCCCGCGGCCTTGATGGCGGTATCGCAATGTGGATTTCCGTTCGAGATGATGGATACAACGTTCTTCCTGAGCCGCGAAAGCATCGTCGCCGGTGATCGCCCGGGCATGATGCTCTGGCGTGATCGTCTGTTCGAAATCCTTGCCCGCAACGCGACCTCGGCCACCGCATTCTTCCAGATCCCCGGCAATCGCCTGATCGAGCTCGGCACGCAGGTGGAGATCTGAGGAGCCGGGAATCGAGAATGGGGAGTCGGGAATGGGTGCGAGCCGGTGGCATGTGGTTTACTGCGGTTTCGCGATTCTCAGGGTATCCCTACCTATCGCGGAGACGACAAGCCGCCGATAATTCGCCTTGCCGATTCCCCATTCCCTATTCTCCACTCCCGGCTCCCCAATGACCGACCGCCTGATCGCCGCCAGCGCTGACCGCGAGGACGAGCAGATCGAAGCCAGCATCCGCCCGCAAAGACTCGCCGAGTATCTCGGTCAGGAAGTCGTGCGTGAGCAGATGTCAATCTATATCGAAGCGGCGCGTCGGCGTGGAGGTGCGCTTGATCATGTGTTGATCTTCGGGCCGCCTGGGCTCGGCAAGACCACATTGGCGCATGTCATCGCCAATGAACTGGGCGTCAATCTGCGCAGCACATCGGGTCCTGTGCTTGAGCGGGCCGGCGATCTCGCCGCGTTGCTTACGAATCTGCAGCCGCGCGATGTCTTGTTCGTCGACGAGATCCATCGTCTGTCGCCGGTCGTCGAGGAGGTTCTATATCCGGCGCTCGAGGATTTCCAGATCGACATCATGATTGGTGAAGGCCCGGCCGCGCGTTCGATCAAGCTCGACCTGCCACCGTTCACCCTTATTGGCGCGACCACGCGTGCGGGTTTGTTGACAGCACCACTGCGTGATCGCTTCGGCATCGTCCAGCGTCTGGAATTTTATACACCTGCCGAGCTGACCCTGATTGTCCAGCGAGCGGCGAAAATCATCGGCGTGGTCTGCGATATTGAAGGTGCTAGCGAGATTGCACGCCGCTCGCGCGGCACACCACGCATTGCCAATCGTCTGTTGCGCCGGGTTCGGGATTTTGCCGAGATCCGTGCGGATGGCGAGATTACCTGCGCCGTTGCGCGCGATGCGCTCAAGATGCTCAATGTCGATGCGGAAGGATTCGATGCGCTCGATCGACGCATGCTGCATACAATGATCGAATTTTTTGACGGTGGACCGGTCGGTGTAGAGTCGCTCGCCGCGGCCTTGAGTGAGGAGCGTGGCACGCTTGAGGACGTGATTGAGCCCTATCTGATCCAGCAAGGCTTCCTGATCCGCACGGCGCGCGGGCGCATGGTCACTCAGCGCACCTGGCGGCACCTTGGCTTGAAGCCGCCACCGGGCCGGGAAATCGCATCGACTGGCGGCCTGTTCGATGAGAATGCAACTTGATTGGCTGTCCCTGTCGCGGCCGAC
>JBDSPX010000187.1:0-15258 GCA_039930065.1 Dokdonella sp. | reverse complement strand
TAGTCCAGCACTTCCGCAAGCGTCGGCCGCGTCAGAAGTCCGCGCTGCGGACGCGCGTGCATCGGCCCCACCGATTGGTAATACGAGTTGAACAGATACAGCCATTCCGCGTTGTACGGACGATAATCCGCGGCGCGTGCCAGCAGGAACTGCTCGAAAAACCAGGTTGTATGCGCCAGATGCCATTTCGTTGGACTGGTATCGGGCATCGATTGCGCAACCGTGTCTTCGGCCGACAGGCCGGCAATCAGGTCAACGCTCGCCATGCGCACACGCCAATAACGATCAGCGATCGAAGGAGAGGCCGATACGATCGCGTCAGCGGCGGCTACGCGCGGATCGCGATTGTCGATGATGTGGTCCACGTCTCAGCTCCGCTTTCTCGCATGACGTCGAAGACGTCACGTGTCATCACCGAATTCTGCACACTCGTTGCCAACGCAGTGTGAAGCGGTGATTTCACCGTCGAGAGACTATGGTTGCGGAAGGACGACTTTCAACCGTCAAGAAACTCGACGACGCCTGTTTCGAGCGAATATTCGGCACCGACGATGCGCAGGCCTTCATGCTCGATCAGATGTTCCAGCACTTTCGATCCGCGACGCAGTTGGTTGACCGACATGCGGATGTTATTGCGCACGGCACGTCGCACGAGTTCATCGGGGTTGTTGGCGATCTCGGTGTCCATCAGCGCTTCGACAGACGGGCGAACGCGATCAACGATCGAGCGAAGTTTGCGCGACTGTTCGTTGCTCGGCCGACTGAGCTCCTCAATCGTGGCGAGAATGGCGCCGCATTGAGAATGACCCAGCACGACCACCAATCGGTTCTGATGGCGCGCGGCCGAGAATTCGATGCTGTCGATTTGCGACGGAGCGACGATATTGCCCGCGACGCGGATGACAAACAGATCACCGAGTCCTTGGTCAAACACGATCTCGGCCGGCACGCGGGAATCCGAACAACCGAGGATGATCGCGAACGGCTCCTGACCGGTTACGAGCTCGCGCCGGCGCGATTCACTGACCTGGCCATTGCCACCGCCACGCTCCGCAACGAACTGTCGGTTACCATCCTTCAATCGTTGCAGGGCTTCATTCGCTGAAATCATGGGTCATCCTCAACTTTGCGCGGGTGGAACCACGGTGGCGCGTGTGGGTCGTGGAAGAACAGACGCGACGGTTCCTTATCACATCAATTGTGAAGCATTCGCACCGCTGGCGGAACCTTCGACGTGGTGCTTGCGGTCATCTGAGGTTCGATTTCGATGGCATCGCTGCGTGTCGATTTCCCGATAGCCCAATCGTTGTGAACCGAGCGGGCTTTCAATTGGCGTAATCGTCCTTATTTACCGCGACTGGCATTCAGCAACTGGCGGAGCTTTCATGCGTGCAACGTCCGAATCCCCTGCGATCGCGGGCCCAAAAGCGGAAGCCATCGTCTCGATTCGCGGCGTCAGCAAGACCTACAAAGGCGGCTTCGAGGCGCTCAAGCGCATCGATCTCGATATTCGCCGCGGCGAGATTCTCGCCCTGCTCGGGCCGAATGGCGCCGGCAAAACCACCCTGATCAGCATCATTTGCGGCATCGTCAATGCCAGCCAAGGGACGATCTTGGCCGATGGTCATGACATCGTGCGCGACTATCGCGCCGCCCGCTCGAAAATCGGCCTCGTGCCGCAGGAATTGCATACCGACGCATTCGAATCGGTGCTCTCGACCCTCAAATTCAGTCGCGGCCTGTTCGGCAAGCCGCCGAATCCGGAGTATCTCGAAAAAATCCTGCGCGAACTGTCGCTCTGGGACAAGCGTGACAGCAAGATCATGACTCTGTCCGGCGGCATGAAGCGGCGCGTGATGATCGCCAAGGCGCTCTCGCACGAGCCGACCGTGTTGTTCCTCGATGAGCCGAGCGCCGGCGTCGATGTCGAGTTGCGTCATGACATGTGGCAGATGGTGAGGCGCCTGCGCGAGAGCGGCACGACGATCATCCTGACCACCCACTACATCGAAGAGGCCGAAGAAATGGCCGACCGCATCGGCGTGATCAACAAGGGTGAGCTGATCCTCGTCGAAGACAAGCACACACTGATGCGCAAGCTCGGCAAGAAACAACTGACGCTGAGCTTGCAGCAATCGATGCCGAGCATTCCGGACGGACTCGCTGGCCTGCCACTGGAACTCTCGGACGATGGCCTTACCCTCGTTTACACGTTTGATACGCAGTCCGAGGAAACCGGCATCGCCAGCCTGCTGCGCCGCCTCGGTGAGCACGGCATCGATTTCAAGGATCTGCAATCCAGCGAAAGCTCGCTCGAGGAGATCTTCGTCAGCCTGGTCCGTAAACCGAAGGAGGACCGCGCATGAACATCCACGGCATCCGCGCGATCTATCGCTTTGAAATGGCACGGACCTTCCGCACCTTGATGCAGTCGATCGCCTCACCCGTGTTGTCGACTTCGCTCTACTTCATCGTTTTTGGCGCGGCGATCGGTTCACGCATGGGCGATATCGACGGCACCAGCTATGGCGCCTTCATCATCCCGGGCCTGATCATGCTGTCCCTGCTCGGTGAAAGCGTTTCAAATGCTTCGTTCGGCATTTACATGCCGAAGTGGGCCGGGACGATTTACGAGCTGCTGTCTGCGCCGGTATCGTGGATCGAAGTGGTGATCGGCTACGTTGGCGCAGCGGCAACCAAATCGGTGATTCTTGGATTGTTGATCCTGCTCACCGCGCGCTTCTTCGTCGACTACGAGGTCGCCCATCCCATCTGGATGTTCGGCTTTCTCGTGCTGACCTCGATCACGTTCAGCTTGTTCGGCTTCATCATCGGACTTTGGGCCGATGACTTTCAGAAGCTGCAAGTTGTGCCATTGATGGTGATCACGCCGCTGACCTTCCTCGGCGGCGCGTTCTACTCGATCAGCATGCTGCCGCCGCTGTGGCAGAAGATCACCTTGTTCAACCCGGTCGTGTATTTGATCAGTGGCTTTCGCTGGAGCTTCACCGGCCGAGCCGATGTGCATATTGCCGTGAGTACCGGCATGACGCTTGGATTCATGCTGATCTGCCTGGCCATCATCTGGTGGATTTTCCGCAGCGGCTGGAAGCTGCGCAGCTGATGCCAACTCAGCGCAACGATTGCAACAACAATAACGTCATGCCACGGCAAACATTGGTCTGACACGCCTAATCAGCAACATCGAAGCCATTGACGAAAATGCGATCCGGCGGAATGAAGCTGCCAAGAATCGTATAGCTGGCGAGGTTTGTGTAGGCGTTGACGATGACCGTGTAGGTACCCGCTGCAGGTGTCGGAAAATCGCAATGCTCGGCGGATGTGCCGCCTGCTGATTGGCAGATCACTTCTGCATTGAATTCGATGGCCAGATCGGCATCGGCGCCAATGACTTCGCTACTTGTTTCGAAATGCAAATTGGTAGAACCCGATGGAACTTCGAGGATGTAGTAGATATCATCGCCCTGGGCCGCTACCTGATTGATCTTCGCAATGCCGTTGACCAAGGGGATCGGTGGCGCCGAAAAACGCAGGATCTTGGCGTAGCTTGCGCTGAGCCCGCCGTTATCTGTCACGGTCACCGAGACGGTGTAATTTCCGGGTGCGGGGTAGCTGTGGCTTGGACTGGAGTCGGTGGACGGCGAGCTGCCATCGCCGAAGTCCCAGAGATGGCCAACGATGCTGCCGTCGACATCGATCGAGGCATCGGTGAAGGTCGCATCAAGCCCATCACTGGTCAGCGTGAAATCTGCTGTCGGCGGTGAGTTGGCGAGACTTCCAGCGAGCAGTACGCGCCACGCTCCACGACTGTACGTGCCAGCGGTGAGCACATGCGGGTAGTCGTCGATTTCGAGATCGGAGACGACGATCCCTAGCGGCAATCCGGCCGAAAATTCAGTGAAGTGGTCACCGCTGTCGGTGCTTTCATAGATACCAACATCGGTCGCGACGAAGAGGCGCGTGCTGTCGAGTGGATCAATCGCCACCGACGTCGCCGGTACATTCGGAAGTCCTGCGCCAACTGCGGTCCAGTTGCCGCCACCGGTGGTTGAACGGTACAGACGCGACGCGTTGAATCCACTGCGGGTGATGAACACGCGCTGCGGATCGATCGGGTCCATGGCGACATCGGAGACACGCCCACCGGAATAATTTCCGGTGACGTCGGAGAACACCGGCAATGGAATGCCCGCATCGGGACTTGACCAGATTTTGCCGTTCGATGTGCCCACATACGTCGGCGTCAGCGTACCCAGCGTGGTTGGCGTCACCACCACCGCAGAACTTCCGAAGTTGCTGCTGATAGCTGTCCAGCTGTTGCCCGTTGTGCTGGCGCGATAGAGCACATCCGAGGCCGCAAACAATTGGCTGCCGGCGGTTGCCATCGGCGTGACCCAGGCGAACGCGCTTGAGGACGCCATACCCGAATGCGACATACCGCTGAAACTGCCTGGCGATCCGCCGACCATCGAACGCACGATATTTGGAAAGCCGCCATTCGGATAGCTGGTCTGGAACACAATGTTCGGATTGTTCTGATCGAACGCGTTCATGAAGCCGTCGCCGCTGGCATAGGTCAGATTCCACAGCAGGTTGGTGCGACGACCCGACGAGCTATTGTCCTGCGCGCCACCGAAGATGATGTTGGCGTCGTTGGGATTGACCGCGATGTCGTAGAACTGGGTGATGTTGATGTTCGAATTCATGTTGCGAAATGTCGCAGCACTGTCATCGCTGCGCCAGATGCCGCCATCGCTGCCGACCCAGAAGCGATTCGGATCGGTCAGCGAATAACGCACAACATGGGTGTCTTGATGCACTTTTTGTGAATTCCCCCAGCTGCTGACCAAAAACGCAGTCGTCGCTCCTGCATCGATCGAACGCGCCACACGAATCGTGCCGATGAGCAAGGTATCGGGATTGGTTGGATGCACGCTGATGGACTGGTTATAGCTGCACTGACCTTCGCAAATGCTGCTTCCGGATTTTTTCAGGATCCAACTGGCCCCGCCATCGTCACTGCGAAAAAGTTTCGAGCCAGCCAGCACGTAGAGAATATTGCTGTTGCTCGGCGCCATGGCCAAGCGCAGACGCGAACCACTGATGGTGAGCCCGCTATTCGCTGCGGCCCAGGTAACACCGCCGTCGAGGGACCTTTGTACGCCAGCCCCGATCAGGCCCGCGTAGACCGTAGCGGTGCCAGGAACGAACACGATGTCCTCAACATTTTTGCTGAGCACTTTTGACCAGCTCAGCCCCTTGTCGGCCGAACGCCAGACTCCGGCGCCGGACAAACTTCCGCTGTTGTTACAGGCACCCGCTCCGCCCGCGAGGATCACATTGCTGTCGGTCGGCTGTATCGCCAACGCATTGACAATCGACAGCGGCATGGAGGTCGGCCCGGTACCGTTGCGTGCGGTCCAGTTCACTCCGGCATCTTCGCTGAGAAAAACGCCCTGCCCGAAATAGTCGCCGCATCCACTGTTCTTGTCGCCTGTACCGACCCAAACCGTATTGGGCGACGCCGCATCGATCGTGATCGCACCGATCGGCAAGGTGCCGACATCGTCAAAGATCGGCGCCCAACTGGTACCGCCATTCGTCGTCTTCCATACACCGCCGCCTGCCGCGCCGACATAGACCGTGTCGTCATTTCCAGGCAGCGGCGTGATCGCATTGATGCGTCCGGCTACCCGACCCATGACCCAATCGACCATGTTCAGCGATGAAGGGCCAAGCTCCTGCCAGACCTCGCCACTCGCCGCCCGAGCGGGATCGAGGCGTTGCCGTTCGAGCTTCAGTCCTTCGACGGCATTGGCGCGTAGACGTGAAGCGTCGGGTTGATCGAGCAGGTCTCGGGATTCGATAAACCACAGCTTGCGCTGTTCGATCTGCCAGCTCTCATCGCGATTCTCACCTTCATTGCCTTCTTCATAGGCCCAAGCGATCGCGTTTGCGGCAATCAGGACGGCAGCCAGTAGCAGCAAGCTCCAGCGCTTGCGTGAGGACAATGGATTCAACGCAACACCCCTTGGAAAAATGGCGCGCCCTCCACGTCTATCGTGGTGCGGCAAGTGGAACAACAGAGAATAGTGTGCCGAGTCGGTGCCACCCACAGCGCGACGGCAGCGTACTGAAGTTTCCGCAGGTTCGCCATGCTCGGGAACGCCCTGCTCAGGCGTCCTCTTGATTCTCCCCGCAGCCAGTCTCGATAGTGTTGCCGTGGCGAGCATGCAAGAACACGAAGGAACCTGCATTCCGCTCTATTGATGGTGGGCCGAGCGTGTCCCGGACTGGAGCCGGCGGCGAACGTTCGATTCGGGCGTACCTATAGTTCGCGCCATTGGCGGGCGCAATCAGTAGCGGGTCTGCAATCGATTCGTGTCCACGTGCGGAAGCTGAGTGACTTTGCCCCTTTCCTCGGTTTGTTCTGCGTGCCATGCGAGCCAGTTGAGCAGTGGCGTCCAGTCATCCCGATGAGCAAGAACCGCCTTGGTGGCGCTGTCGAAGACGCTTTGGCCGTGCTCGGCCATGCCGACATAGATCTGTGAATCACGCACCCGGATCATCGCGGCAGAGGTCATGCGTCCCAGCGCTGAATCGAGCTGCTTGGCCGATACGGTATTGGCACGCAATCGGTTGGCGATCATGGCCAGGCGCAGGCGGCCTTTGCGCACCTCCTCGCGCTTGCGCACCATGTCGATGAAGCCAAGCGTCGCGCGAAAATCGATGGACGAGGGCACCACCGGCACGATCAAGGCATCGGCGTGACGGGCGAACTGATCGAACTCATGTCCACGCAGTCCGGCCGGCGTATCGATCAGGAGTATGTCGGTTGTAGGCGGAATACGCAGCATCCAGCCTGGCGCCAAGCCGCGCGCTGGATCATTTCCGGCAACCGCCGTAATCGCCGCCAGGTGCGCAGGCCGTTGCTGGCACCACGCCAGCGAGGACCCTTGAGGATCACAGTCGAACAAAGTGACATTTTTCCCACTATTGGCGAAATAGCCGGCGAGGTTGGTGGTCAGTGTGGTCTTGCCACACCCCCCTTTGCTGTTGGCCACCAGTATTCGGAACATCACACCACCCTTGTTCGCTGGCTACGCTGCGTCTCGCCAACACCATACGCCAAAAGGGGGTTATACCGAAATCTGATCTGGAGACACGCGTGGCTTTGGCCTGGATTGCGCTGCAATCGGCGCTGTGAATGGCTTGATGAAACTTTCTTTCGGCGCAAGGTTGGAGACATGCCGCGAAGACGCGCCCGCGCTGCGCAAGTCAGATCCACACACGACGCCATTCAAAATTCAATCCGCCCCCGTCAACTATCGGACATCGCAAAGGAACAATCTCGACATAGCCTCCCCAACGACGCCTACCACGGTCGACCCTACGACGGCCTATTCGTCGTCAGCGTCGAAGTCACCAATATTGATACCGCCGTTGTCATCCAGATCGACATGCGTGATGCCGGGATTTTCTTCTTCCAAACGCTGCAGATGCCGATCAGCATGGACGTCGGCATACGTGGCTGCCGGCCGGGTCGGGCGATGTTTGGCGCCTCCGAGAATGGATATCACTGCGTGGTGCAGCGCCGCATCGTCCCACGGCTTCTCGATAAACCTCGACAATTGAGCGTCATTGACGGCCGCAATGAGCGCTTTACGATCTGCGTATCCAGAAATGATGATGCGAGGTGCCGAGGGCTGCGTTTCCATGATGCGCGTCAGAAATTCGACACCATCCATTTCCGGCATCCGGTAGTCACTCATGACAATGTCAAAGTCTTGCTCTTCACAGCGCTCGATCGCAGCTTCGGGCGAAGTAAACGCCTCGACCTTGAGTGGTTCTCCGTCCAGCAAGGTGACATCGATTCTCGCAAGGCAGCGACGCAGTGCACTGAGGATATTCGGCTCATCATCAACTATCAGGACGCGATACATAAAAAATTCCAGTTCTAGATGGGCCTGATTGGCTGCACGATCGGCAGCTCAATGCGAAACAGCGTACCTTGACCGACAACGCTTGTAACTTCAATTTTGCCGTGATGCTTGGTGACAATTCCGTAGGAAATCGCCAGCCCGAGGCCGGTTCCGACACCTACCGGCTTGCTCGTGAAGAACGGATCAAAGATGCGTGGAAGGATTTCGGGAGGTATTCCTTCGCCGTCGTCGCCGATGGCAATCCAGATCTTTTCGTCAGAACAGCCGGTGGACACGGTGATGAGGCCCTGCTCTTTTATGGCGTGCCCTGCATTCAGCAGAATATTCAGAAAAACCTGATTCAGTTCTGAGGGCAAACATTCGATGAGCGGCAGTTCTTCAAATGTCTTTATGACCTCTGCCTTGTACTTGAGCTCATTGGACGCGATATTCAACGTCGATTCGAGCCCTTTGTGGATATCCGCGAGGACCCAGTTCTCGTTGTCGCTTCGTCGCGAGAACTCCTTCAAGTCCTGCACAATCTTGCAGACGCGATTTATCCCTTCTCGCGATTCGGAGAGCAGCTGCTCAAGATCGGTAGCCATAAAATCCAGGTCGAGGCGTCGACGTGCTTCCTCAAGCTCGGCAATGGCTGCCGGATCGCCCGAACGGACGATCGATTTCGAAAGAATCCCAACCGCTTTCAGCAAATCTGCCGCGTAGTGCTGCAGCGTGCTCAAGTTTGAATTGATATAGCCGATAGGATTGTTTATTTCATGCGCAACGCCGGCCGCGAGCTGGCCGATCGAGGCGAGCTTTTCCGATTGGATGACCTGCTCTTGAACGCCATTGAGCTTGGCATAGGCGATTTCGAGATCGGCATTTCTGGCATGCAACTCAGCTTCGCGCGCGTACTCCGTGGAGATGTCGCGAACACGCAGGCCGCAGGGCCAAGTCTGGTCAGGCCCCAGCATCAGCATCTGAACGGTCAAATTCAACGTCCCAAGTGAGGGAATCGTCAATATGACTTCGCCTGTCCAATGGCCACGCGTCGAGCATGTGCCCAGGGCCTCAGCGGACACGAGCTCTGGATGCCAATCGTCAAGAATTTTCAGGTCTATTTCTCGGTCTTGCGGACTCAATGTCTTCGCAAAGGAAACAGCGGCTGAATTTGCATACAACACGCGCTTTTCACTATCGAAAAGCAGGGTCGAATGCGGAGACGCGTCGAGAAAGGTGCGCAGATGGGCAGCAACCACAGCCGGATCAATTGCGATCTCCGGACAAAACGGTGGGAGCGCAGGCATTTTCGTCTGCGTATGCGTCAAAACGGGTCGAGGCGTCTCATTCATACGTAATAACTCGGCGTTAATCCCAGGAGAAGCTTGAATAGCGAAGGGCAAGTGACTCGCATTGACAGGGCTGGCCAGCGTTTCTCCACGACCGTTTCGTCGAATGGGCCAAGCGGATAATTCAACTGTGTGTGTTCGCTTCCGTGCATTCGCATGATCCGATGCTCGCAAAGCTTAGAAGATTTTGCCTCGAAGACCATCCGTAAGATTACCTATTCCACCCACTGCTATGTATCCAATCCAACCCTGATTCCTTCGTCTGCCGCAGCGCACAAGCGAACCAATCCGGCTAGCGTTGAAGTTGCCGTCTTTTTCATGATTCGTCCGCGGTGTATGTCGACCGTGCGATGACTACCGCCCAACGCGCGCGCCACCTCTTTACTGGTCTTGCCGGACACGATGAGCTGCAACACTTCAGTTTCGCGCGGGGTAAGCGATGTCAACTTCAACAAGGCATCCTCGCGCAACAGCGCCTGCTGTTGTCGTTGGCGACTCATCCTGATCGCGCGACGCACGCGAACGATGAGATCGTCATTGCCAAAAGGCTTTTCGATGAAATCAAAAGCACCTTGGCGCATCGCTTCGACGGCAATGGGAACTTCCGCATGCCCCGTAATGAAAATGATGGGTACCCGTACCTGACGTTGGTTGAGAGCGGCCTGAACTTCCAAACCGGACATGCCCGGCATCAGCATATCCAGAAGCAGGCATTGCGGGTGATCCAGCCGCGCATCTTCAAGCAGCGCAGCGCCGGACGCATAACCCTCCACCTCATAGTTTGCCGAAATCAGCACTCGTCGAATTGCCGCGAGCATCGAAGCATCGTCGTCAACGACGAAGACGATTTCTCTTTCCGGCTGGAGCGTGGCGGCGTGCATCTCCACGCCAGCATACGGCATTAATCTTCGCCGGAGCAACGCTGTCCCGTTCCGCAGTATCGCCTTGAATTAATTACAGTATTGACTGTGTTCGGGTCTGCAATTGGCTCAGATGGGGCGATCTCGCCTGAGGGTGAGCGTCAGGTCCTTTAGTAAGCTCACGGCGGACGCGTCGCCGGGGGTTCTTATCCTGATACCGACATCCAAATGGTTTTTGGCGGCGTGAACGCGGACGCACCCACATTGATTGACGAGGTCTTCCCTTTGAACGCACCCCAGGCTTGATTCATCGACATTTGAACTCAGTCGCCAAACAGTCTGCTTCAAGATCGCTGATGCCTACGGCGTGTCCTCGACGAGGTAACCTCGAGTGGGTTTTCGATCAAGCACGCTGCAGAGGCTGTACAGACGGAGCACCTACGAATTTCCGTTGATCACCGCCCTTCATCGTGGCTATCGGGTGGCATAACCACAACCGGAACGTGACGGCGTTTGCACTTTTCGAGCTAGCTCCGCTCGGTATCGAGATTGAAGTAGTCAGGGTTGTCATAACACCCAGTTTCGGCATGGAATTTGCAGAAGGAGCATATTCACGGTTTGACTGTCGTGCCTACCCTGCGCAACCTGCACCGATCGCCAACGGAAACGCTGTAATTGCCGCGCCTGCATGCCTGACACTCGATCAATCCGTATCGATTCACGGAAGAGATCCTTTGCCACAATCGGACAACTTAACGACAAATGATCAGGATCCTGGTTAGCTCCCATGAAGAGGAAACTCTCTCGAACTTGCGCGCGCTGCTTGCCGATGAAAACCATCTCGTCGACACCGCAAGCGAGGGCGTCGAAACCTTGGCTGCCGTTCAGGCAAGGCGTCCGGATGTCATCGTCTTCGATTTTGTAGATCCGAAGATGAAAGACCAACCCTTGCTGCACATGCGCAAGTTCGATGCTCGCCTGAGGGCCGTGCCTTTCATATTGCATACCGCACGTCAGCTCGGTCCGCAAGATGAACGGCTGGCGCGCTCCTTGGGTGCAGACGCGTTCATCTCCAGCAACCTGGGTTCCGATGTCATTGTGAATCGCGTTCGAAAAGCGCTCAGCAAGATTTCCGACGCGTCGCAATCGATGCTTGTACCCGCAGAGATCTGCCGCGAACCGATTGAGCCAGATCACGAAGCACTCGAGTGCAACATGGCAACGCAGACAGTCCTCAGCGAAGATGGCAATCCGGGATTCAACCTCGCGCTTGCGGAACCTGTGGACTCCCCGGACATTTTGCGCTTGCTCAAGGCGGCCGTACTTCAGTCAACAGAGGCCGTATTGATCACGGACGCGCAGCTGGAATTGCCTGGCCCGCGGATCGTGTTCGTCAATCCGGCATTTACCCGCATGACCGGATATACGCCGGCCGAGGTGGTTGGAAAGACTCCGAGAATTCTTCAGGGGCCCGCGACTGACGGAAATGTATTGCGAAATCTTCGCGACGATCTTCACCGCCAGCACACCTTTAGCGGAGAGGCCGTCATGTACCGGAAGGACGGAACCGAGTACGTGCAAAGTTGGCAGGTCGCACCCATTCGCAATGCCAGCGATATGGTCACGCACTACGCATCCGTTCAACGCGATGTCACCGAGCTGAGAGAGAACGAGCGAAAGATTGCACGCCTGAACCGCATTCGTTCGGTGATCCGTGGCGTCAGTTCTGCGCTGGTGCGCGTGCACGATCGGGAAGATCTTTTTCAGGAAATATGTCGCGTTGCGATCAATGAAGGCACATTCGCTCTTGCATGGTTCGGCGATGTCGATCAGAGCTCCGAGGAGCTCAAGACGCTGGCAACCGAGCGCTCGGACTTGAATGACAGCGTGGCGGTCGTCGCTGACGACTTGTTGCCTGCGTTGGTGGAGCTTGGCGACCGCGCGCTGCGCACGCGGTGTCCTGAAATAGTCAACGACATTGGAAACAGTATTTTACTCTCTGCGGGTGGAAAATTGCTCCAGGCCCGCGGCTTTCAATCCGCCGTCGCACTCCCGCTGATGGCGTTTGGCAGGATTGATTCCGTGTTCGTCTTGTTGGCAACCGAGCCGCATTTTTTCGATACTGAAGAGGTCGATCTGCTCGAATGGATCGCGAAAGATCTCTCGTATGCGCTGGGTTCCATCGAGAATTCGCGAAAGCTGCAACATCTGACCTATTTCGACGCGTTGACCGGACTGGCGAATGCCAATCTGTTTCGTGATCGCCTTGGCCAGATGATCTTCTCCGCCCAGGAAAGTGGGCGAAAGGTGTGCGTAGTCGTTTTTGACCTCGAGAATTTTACCGAGATCAACGACACGTTTGGACGCGCTCTGGGCGACGAGCTGCTGCGTGCCGTTGCCAACCGCCTGAGGGATGCGTTTACCGAACCTTGTACACTCGGTCGAATTGGCGCGGATACGTTTGCATTGGCCAGCCCTTCAGACAATGAGCTCATCGCCAGCAAGCTCAGCCAGCAAATCACGAATGTCATGTCACTGCCATTTTGCATCGGCGGGCAAAATCTGGTCCTTTTGGCGCACGCAGGCATCGCCCTTTTTCCTGACGATTCCGAAGACGATCACAGCGTGTTCAGACACGCCGAATCTGCGCTGAAACTTGGCAAGGCAGCGGGCCAACATCACAGTTACTTTTCGGCCGCGATGAACGACCGCATTGTCCAGCGAATGGCGCTCGAAACCGAGTTACGCAGTGCTATCGCGAACGAGCAATTCATCCTTCACTTTCAGCCGCGCCTGGATATGATCAGCGGAGAAATTGTCGCTGCGGAAGCCCTGATCCGCTGGCAGCACCCGGAAAAAGGTTTGCTGGAACCCTCATCGTTTATTGCGCTGGCCGAGGAGACGGGACTTATCGTTGCGATTGGCGCCTGGGTGATTGATCGTATTGGTGCCCAGCAGGCCGAATGGATCGCGGCGGGAATCCCTGTCGTTCCGATTGCCGCCAATGTTTCGTCGGTGCAACTGGAGCACAGCGGTCTCATCGCAACGGTCAGCAACGCGCTGAAGAAACATTCTCTCAGCGCCGAGCAGCTCCATCTTGAGCTCAGGGAGAGTGCCGTGATGCGCGACGCAGTCGCCGCGGAAGAAGTCCTTTCAGGATTGCGAAAGTTGGGGATCAGCCTGGCCCTGGATGATTTCGGAACAGGCTATTCGTCTCTGGCTTATCTAAAGCGCTTGCCATTCAGTCGCGTCAAGATCGATCGCAAATTCGTCACCGATATCACTCACAACGCCGAAGATTCAGCCATTGCGCTGGCAGTTATCGCAATTGCACATCGCATGGGGCTGAGAGTGGTTGCCGAAGGGGTAGAGACCGAGAGCCAGTTCAACTATCTGCTCGGGCACGGTTGTGATGAGATGCAGGGGTATTATTTCAGCCCTGCCGTTACGGTCGACGCATTCGCCAGTTTTTTGCGAAGCGGCAAACGTCTGAACCGTGAAGCGAGCGAGGATGAAACCCGTCCCTCCATTCTGGTGGTAGACGATGAGCCCGGTATCCGCGCCGCATTGAGCCGCGTGTTTCGACGAGATGGTTATCGCGTCCTGAGCGCATCCAGCGGCTCGGCCGCACTCGAGCTGCTCGCGCTTCATTCCGTGCAGGTCGTCATTTCAGACCAGCGCATGCCCGAGATGTCCGGAACCGAATTTCTGAGCATCGTCAAGGATCTTTATCCAGACACGATGCGAATCATCCTTTCCGGATACACCGATCTGACCGTCGTAACCGATTCGGTCAACCGCGGCTCTGTCTTTCGATTCCTGACCAAGCCGTGGGATGACGAAATGTTGCGCGAGCAGGTGCGCGACGCATTTCGGCGGTATTTGCCCAAAGAGCGCCTGAACAAGCCTCCGCACGATATAGCCAGCAGCGCATCGAGGCTCGATGTCTTGCACTGAGTTCGGTTTGTTGTTGTTTGCAAATGCGGGGATGGAGTTTCGTTGAAACCCAGTTATCGCATTTTTCGTCTGCTATCGCGACGGACTTGAGCCGCGTTTCCGCGGTCCGTTCTGCGCCTGCACCGATCAATACGCCGGTCCGCGAATCACGGTCCAGAATTTGAAACTGCCGTGCTCGGCCAATAACGAATGAACTCCTCGTTTTCGGGCATTTGTCTCGCGGCGATGCTCCTTGAAATTCCTCCTTCATCGCGCTCCGAGATACTCGAGATTGGAAATCAATGAGGCCAAAGCGAGACGTCATCGACAGCAGTCCGGCGAGTGAGAACGGGCGCTTGCGCACAACTACGCGGATAGGTCGGACGACGGGTTTTGCCAAGGTTGTAATGCCATACCCGAAAGCAGAGTATGCGCAGATGCTCTCTCGCGACGCTCTTGAAAGCCCATCAGTCAATTCGACGGTTGCGCGCGCGGGTGCTTGGTGGTTCAGATTTTTGGGCCTCATCCTGGCCTTGGTTGGCTCGACCGTATTGACGGGATGGCTGTTCGACGTGCCCTTGCTGAAAAGCATGCACCCCGGTTGGGTCAGCATGCAGGCCACCACCGCGCTCAGTTTTGTACTTTCGGGGATTGCGATTTGGCAAACCCCCGTAGAAGGCCAGCCGTCAATCCGATGGGCATTACCTGTGAGTCACCTTTGCGCGAGCGTGGCCGCCCTGATCGGCCTCCTCAAGCTCGCAGAATTCGTCGCTGGCTGGCAATTCGGCATCGACAATCTGATCGTTGAGCGCTTCAGTGGGCATGGCGAGATTTCGTATCGCGCCATGGGAGCGAATACCGCGTCCGCTGTACTGTTCGGCAACTCAGCCTTGCTCCTTCTCGGCAATGCCGAGGATCGCAGGTCGCATCTGACCGCGGCCGGTTCTCTGGCTATCCTCACCCTGCTGCTGGGGCTGTTTGGTGCATCGAAATACGTCGGTGGGATCACGGCCGTATCGATGTCGAAGCCACTCGTCGGCATGTCCCTGCACAGCGCTCTGGCATTTATCTTGCTCGGATCAGCGGGCCTTGGCATCGCCTGGATCCGAGGCGGATGGCGCTGGTCTTTCGCCGCGCCGATTGTTGTCGCATCGACATTTGTCCTGCTGG
>JBDSPX010000186.1:0-10977 GCA_039930065.1 Dokdonella sp. | reverse complement strand
ATGCGTCGTGCAACCAGCGACGAGTCGGCCAGCTTGCCGATACGAATGGCCAGGTCAAAGCCTTCGTCGACCAGATCAACAAGGCGGTCGCTGAGTTCGAGTTCGAGCTCGACGCGCGGATAGCGCCGTTGGAATTCAGAGAACGCCGGCGCGAGATGCAAGACCGAGAATGAAATCGGCGCGCTGACGCGCATCTTTCCGCGCGGTTCAACCTGCATTTCAGCGGCTTCGGCTTCAGCCTCGGCCATTTGCGCGAGAATGTCGCTGACCCGCTGATAGTAGTTGCGACCCGCATCGGTCAGGCTGACGCGTCGCGTGGTTCGATTGAGCAAGCGGACGCCGAGGGAATCTTCGAGAGTCTGGATCAGCTTGCTGGCGAGCGCGCGGGAAATCCCGAGCCCTTCGGCGGCCGCGGTAAAACTGCCCGCGTCGACGACGCGCGCGAACAACTGCATGCCCTGGAACTTGTCCATCAGAGAATATCCAGGATCGCCTCAGGCGGACGTCCCACCGCGGCCTTGCCATTGGCCAGAACAATCGGGCGCTGGATCAGGCGCGGATGGGCCCGCATCGCCGCAATCAAGGCGTCTTCGTCAAGATCGACCGCATCTAGCCGCAGCCCTTGATACTCCGATTCCTCCTTGCGCATAAGTTCGCGTGCACCCACCCCGAGCTTGCCGAGAATTTCCTTGAGCTCTGCTGCTGTCGGGGGCTCGCTGAGGTAGTCGACAATACGCGGCTGGATTCCGCGTGCTTCGAGCAACGCAAGGGTGGCTCGGGACTTGGTACAACGCGGATTGTGCAGGATGGTGACGTCGTCCAAAGCCGAGCTCCATGGAATCGAATACTCGACTGTGACGCCAACGCAGATGGCTGGCAAGGCGAAACCGGCTTTTCCCGATTCAGTACGCTGGATTGCGTGGACGCGTGGCGATCGTACGCAGTTCTCTCAGGACGATAAATTGTTCGGCGGACGGCCGATCGAGAAAACTCGCAATGGCCGTATCGGTATCGGGGGCGCTGACTTCGTAATGGCGAGTGTCTGGCATCCCGCCCTCGATACGATCAAGGCGATAGCCAAGAATATTTGCTTCGGTCTGGCGATGGGAATGCATGGCAAGCAATGGTTCCGGGAGATGGCGGCAAGCGTACGTATTGCGTGTGTCGTGCGGGTTAATTCCATGTTTCAGCGGCGTTATTTGTGAAAGGCCAGGTTCCGGCGTGACATAGTGAGAGATGGGTCACGAATCAGGTGAGAGGTAATAGTCGGTTTGCGTCGGCAGTCGACCCTCAAAATCCCCTTCGGCCGCTGCTAGAATGCTGGGTGACCGTGGTGAGCTGAAGGTGCCCAAGCCTATCGCCGCCATGAGGCTGTTCAATTTGGATAGCCGGATCGGCTGGAGCGCCGGACGGATCGGGTTTGAGAATTCAAAGTCAACGGGAGAGGAAAGATGAAGAAGTTTTTTGTCGTGAGCGCACTGGTCATCGCTGGAATGGGATTTGCCGGAATGGCGCTCGCTCAGGGTGGCAAGCCATCGGTTGGCGTCGCCGAGTTCAAGAATGAGTCGGGCGCTGGTTGGTGGGGTGGCGGTGTGGGTTGGGAGCTTTCCGGCATGCTCTCGAACGAGTTGTCCAGCACGGGCAGCTTCCGCGTTGTCGAGCGGGCAAAACTCGAAAAAGTGCTCGAAGAGCAGAACTTGGCCGCTTCCGGACGGGTGCGTTCGGGAAGCGGCGCAAAAATCGGCCAGTTGACCGGTGCAGACTATCTGGTCATGGGAACGGTAACGTCCTACGAAGAGAACACGGCGAGTACGGGTGGCGGACTCAGTTTCAAGGGGATCTCGCTGGGCGGCAAAAAAAGCGAGGCCTACATTGCTGTTGACGTGCGCGTGGTCAATGCAACGACGGGCGAGGTCGATTTCTCGCGTACGGTTGAGGGTCGCACCTCGGGTGGCGGCGTCAGTGTCGGCGTGTTCCGCGGCGGCTTCGGTGGATCGCTCTCCCAGGAAAAGAACACGCCGGCCGGAAAGGCCATTCGAGCAGTTCTGGTCGAGGTCACCGATTACCTGAGTTGCGTCATGGTCGAGAAGAATGGCTGCGAAGCCGAATACTCAGCCAAAGAGCGCAAGCGTCGCGACAGCAACAAGAAAGGTTTGAAGCTCGACTGATCGAGTCGAAAACCGGCTTGAGAAGAGAAACGGCGGAACGCGAGTTCCGCCGTTTTTATTTTGCGGCATGCTGGAAGAAAGCACTTTCGCGATATCGGGAAAGCACACATTGTGTGCTCAACGCAATGCGC
Source organism: Dokdonella sp. (assembly GCA_039930065.1). Lineage (GTDB taxonomy): Bacteria > Pseudomonadota > Gammaproteobacteria > Xanthomonadales > Rhodanobacteraceae > Dokdonella. The sequence continues at coordinate 8,678 of JBDSPX010000186.1, read as the reverse complement.
AGTTCGGTGAACAAAAACTGCTGGGGAGCTGCGTGCTCCTAGTTTTTTGACCCCGGATCGCGTCGATTGCCATTGCCACGCGGTCCTTGCTGGCCGCTACGCTGACCACCGCCGCCATTGTTATTGCGAGGCTGTGAATTTCCGCGCGGCGCGTTCCTGTTGCCGCCATTGCTGTTGCCACCTCCGCCACTGCCGCTGCGTGGTGGCTTGGCTCGATTGGCCCAGACATTGCCCTCGGCTGCCGGCGCGCGGTTGCCCCGTGCATCATCCTGATGCGAATTGCCGCGCTGAGCACGATTTCCGACAGCATCATCCTGGCGCATGTTTCCGCGTGCAGGACGATTGCCGTTGGCATCACCACTCGGGCGGGGTGCCTGGTTGCCGCGTGGTGGACCCGCGGCTCGGTTCGGATTCCCGCGTGGTTCGGCTCGGTTTGGATTTCCACGTGGCTGTGATGTCGGCCCGCGATTGCCGGGATTCCGCTTGCGATCGCCAGGCTGCGGTGAATCCGGGAACCATGCGCGCAGAACTGCCGGATTGAGTCCCGGATCAACGTACTGCGAACCGGTTGCCGCGGGCTTTTCCTTCGGGCGCGATGGACGCGGGCCCGCGCCTCCGCGTGACCGCTTGCCCTTGTTGCCACCGGGCGCACGCCAACCGTCGTCCCGGATACGATCAAACTGGGCGAATTCGCGCGCTTCATCAGTGCGTGTGCTGGTCCACCCTTGCGGTGCATTTGGATCCGGGCGGAACTCGGTCGGCGTGGCGCGGCGCTGTCCGATGACGGGCGCAAGGGTCAGACAAGCCTCGGGATCTGCTGCCCCACACAACTCGCGCAGAGATTTGACCTGCTCGACCGACAGCTCGGCGCTTTTTTCGCGTTTGAGCAAACGCGGCAATTCAACATTGGCGTAGCGCACGCGCTTGAGTCGGCTGACCAACATGCCGACGGCCTCCCACATGCGCCTCACTTCACGATTGCGACCTTCGCGAATGACCACGCGGAACCAGGAATGGCTGCCGCCACGGCTGATAACGCCGATCTCGTCAAAATGGGCAGGGCCGTCTTCAAGCTCGACGCCGCTTTGCAGGCGCGCAATGACTTCGTCCGGCACTTCGCCGTGAACGCGGCAGATATATTCGCGTTCAAGTTCCGAACTAGGGTGCATGAGGGAATTGGCCAGCGCGCCATCGGTAGTCAGCAGAAGCAGGCCGGTCGTATTGATGTCGAGGCGACCTACGGCAATCCAGCGCGCACCCTTCAATCGCGGCAGATGTTCGAACACGGTCGGACGCCCATCCGGATCGTCGCGTGTCGTCATCACGCCTTCCGGTTTGTTGTAGACGATCACTTGCGAGTGTTCACTGGTGTCGCTGATGACGACGAAGCGCTTGCCGTCGAGTTCGACGCGATCGCCAGCATGCACACTCGATCCGAGCGTGGCGGGACTGCCATTGACCTGGATTTCGCCCGCTTCGATGCGCCCTTCGAGCATGCGTCGCGAGCCGAGGCCTGCGGTCGCCAGCACTTTGTGCAGGCGTTCTTCGAATGTGGCGGCGACTTCTTCAGTGGCCGATTTCTTCAGTGACAGTACGTTGCGTACGGGTGAGGTCATGCATCTTGCTCCGTGGTGTCAACATCGGTTTCGGATGCGGACAAGGTCGATATCGATTCGCCGGCGTCAGCGTCGGCGATGATGGGTGTGCGCGCAGCAGCTTCGGCTTCCGGATCAAATTCGGCTTCCGGGTCAGCGGCTGTGGCGTCAAGGATTTGTTCCGAGTCAGCAACTGCTGCGTCGGCACGTTCAGGGGAATCTTCTGCATCGTTGCCAATTTCAACTCGCGACACGATCTCGGAAGGTGGCTCAAGCGCCAGTTGCGGATCGAGATCTTCAAAATCACGAATCTCGTCCAGTGAAGGCAATTGGTCGAGCGACTTCAGGTTGAAATAGTCGAGGAATCCCCGGGTCGTGCCGAACAGTGTCGGCTTGCCCGGCGCATCGCGATGGCCTACGACGCGGATCCATTCGCGCTCCTCAAGCGTCTTGATGATGTGGGTGGAAACAGCGACACCGCGGATCTGTTCGATCTCGCCTCGCGTGATTGGCTGCCGATAGGCGATCAATGCCATGGTTTCAAGAAGTGCACGCGAGTACTTGCTCGGCCGTTCATTCCAAAGTCGAGCGACCCAGCCATGGACATCCTGGCGAACCTGGTAGCGAAATCCGGACGCGACTTCGACAAGCTCGATGCCGCGATGTTCGCAGTCCGCCTGCAGCGCTTCGATCGCACGAGCGATCTCATCGTGGGTGGTCGCTTCGTTCTCGCCGAACAAGGCCAGCAGTTGCGTGGCTGTCTGCGGAGTGCCAGCAGCCAGAAGAGCCGCTTCGAGAATGCGTTTGAGAAGTTCAAATTCAATCATGTGCAAGAGTTTCAATCGGCAACGGCCAATGATTTCAGATAGATCGGCGCAAGTGCTTCGCCCTGGGAAATCTCCAGCAGCTGCTCCTTGGCCAGTTCGAGAATGGCGAGGAAGGTCACGATGATGCCGTGGCGTCCCTCGCTGAGTTCAAACAGAGTTTCAAAAAGATGGAATTCACCATTTCCGAGTGCACGAAGGACGTCGCTCATTCGATTTCGAACGGAAAGCGCTTCGCGCTGGATGGCATGGTGGCTGAACAATTCGGCGCGATTAAGCACGTCCTTGAGTGCGAGCAGCAATTCGCGCAAATCAACCGGTGGTGGCATACGGATGATGTTGCGCTCGGGCATAAAGGCCGAAGCGACTGCCGTATCACGTTCCATGCGCGGCAATTCGTCGATATCGGCAGCCGCCTTCTTGAAGCGCTCGTATTCCTGCAGGCGACGCACCAGTTCGGCGCGCGGATCCTCTTCCAGGCCTTCCTCGCTTGGCGGACGCGGCAACAGCAGACGGGATTTGATCTCGGCTAGAATCGCCGCCATGACCAGATATTCGGCGGCCAGTTCGAGCCGCATTTCCTGCATCAGATCGATGTAGTTGACGTACTGGCGCGTGATTTCGGCGACCGGGATATCAAGAATGTCGAGGTTCTGCCTCCGGATCAAATAAAGCAGCAGGTCCAGTGGCCCCTCGAATGCATCGAGAATGACTTCGAGCGCATCGGGCGGAATGTACAAATCCTGCGGCATTTGCAGCACCGGTTCGCCACGCACGACCGCCAACGGCATTTCCTGCTGCTGGGGAATCGGCGGGAAGGCCGGGGCGGATTCGTCTTGCTGGATTTGGACTTCGGCTGTCGGGCTATTCATTTCCGATCCGGTTACCCGTCGCCTCACGGCGTGGGTCATGCGCAGATCTCGCGTAAAAGGGTGCAATCTGCCGAATGATCTGGCGGATCACTGCGTGGCTGGCGACATCGCGCCAACACCATGCGACTGACGAAGCGCACGAACCGATGTTCCGGTTCACTGCCGTCAACTCTGGTTGAATCGTGTCACCAATGCCGGTTTTCGCGGCCCCCGACGCATCCCGCATTCGTCGGATTGTGCGTTGAGCTGACGGACCTGTCGTCACCAATGGCCAGTCTCTAAATCTGCGGGACTAACGGACCCGCAACGGATTCGGTCACCCCAGGGCTGCCATGGATCCTGCGGTAACAACAGCTTCGCCGCCATCTGAGGACTGGCGAAAGCGTGCAAACCACGGGTACGGCGCGAAGCCTAAGCCCAATCGAGGCAAGAAGTCCAGCATCTCGATTGATTTCAATGCCATCGAAGCCTCAAGTAGCAAGCAATGGCGCGTGATATTCATGAATAGTCCGGGCTACCATAGCCGCCCCTTATTGGAGTCGATCACAATGTGGTACGCGATCACAGGTCATGACAACCCGGATTCTCTCGGAAACCGGCGTTCTGCCAGGCCTGCTCATCTGGCGCGATTGCAGGTCCTGCAGGATGCAGGACGCCTGATGCTTGCCGGTCCGTTTCCAGCAATCGATGCCGAAGATCCAGGGCCCGCCGGATTCAGCGGTAGTCTGATCGTCGCCGAATTTTCAGATCTGGCAGCCGCGCGGGATTGGGCGGATGCCGATCCCTACGTGGCGGCGAACGTCTACAAGCATGTCGATGTGCGACCCTTCCGCAAGGTACTGCCGTGACTGAGCGCATGACGGTGATTCGAGCTCGGCTCCAGGAACAGCTTTCACCGAGCGAACTCGACCTCATCGATGACAGTCACCGCCATGCAGGTCATGCAGGCGCGCGGGATGGTCGCGGCCATTTCACGTTGCGCATTGTCAGTACGCACTTCAACGGCATGAACCCACTGGGTCGTCATCGTGCGATTTACGCTGCGCTCGGCGAGTTGATGACAACCGATATTCACGCGTTGGCAATCGACGCACGTTCTCCCGAGGAAACCCGATGACAGTAACGAATACAATGCGAAATGCCTTGGCCGCTTTGGTCGTGACGGTGACGATGGCGGGTTGCGGCGGCACCCCGGGTGGCTCTGCATTGCCGAGTGATTTGCCTATCGTGGAATCGGTCAATGGCCAGAAGGTGCCGCATGCGCTCCTCGATATCATTGCTCGCGAACGCAAGCTCGATCTATCGATACCCGAGCAGCGTGCGCGCGCCTTGACCGAGCTGACTGACTACATCTTGCTCGATCAGGAGGCCAAGTCTCAGGGTTATGCAAAAGATCCGATGTTTGCCGCCGAGGTCGAAATCAATCGACTGCAAGGCAACGCCAACGCCACGCTCGGCAAGTTCCGCAGCACCGCGCATGTCGAAGACAGCGTTTTGCAGACGGAATACCGACAGCAGATCGCCAAGGCCGGACGCGCCGAATACGACTTCAGCCAGTTGTTGTTCAAGACTGAAGACGATGCGCTGAAGGCGGCCGGCGAAGCGATAAAGCAACCATTCAACGAGGTCTACGATCGGTGGAGCAAGCAGGCGCTGCAGGCTCGCGCGTTCCAGCGTGTACGTCCGTCGCAACTGCCGGATGCGCTCGGCAAGGCGCTGCAAGCACTGAAATCCGGCGAAACCAGCAAGGTTCCTGTGCATACCGAGTTTGGTTGGCACGTCTTGCACGTTGGCGCCATTTCTCCATTTGTGCCACCGACTTTTGATCAGCTCAAGGACACCATCCGTGAAACTGTTCTCAGCCAGCTGAGCGAGCAGCGCCTGACCAAGTTACGTGATGAGGCCAAGGTGACCACGGAAACCCCCGATTCTGCGAAACCCGCGAAAGCGGGCGACGCTGCGCCCGCAGCAAAGTCCGCGAACTGAAAAGCACAGGGAATACCCCGCTCCATGCGACTGACTACGATCAAATTGTCGGGCTTCAAATCATTTGTCGACCCGACCACCTTGCATCTGCCGACCAACATGTCCGCCGTGGTTGGCCCGAATGGCTGCGGAAAATCGAACATCATCGACGCAATCCGCTGGGTCATGGGCGAAAGCGCAGCGAGCCGTCTTCGTGGCGACTCGCTGACCGATGTGATCTTTTCCGGATCGAGTTCGCGCAAACCGGTTGGCCAAGCCGTGGTCGAGCTGGTTTTCGACAATTCCGATGGCACGGTGACGGGCGAGTACGCGCACTACAACGAGATCTCGGTCAAGCGTCTGGTCAGCCGTGATGGGCAATCGCAGTATTTCCTCAACGGCACCCGTTGCCGTCGCCGCGACATCACCGATCTGTTTCTCGGCACGGGTCTTGGCCCGCGCAGCTACTCGATCATCGAACAGGGCATGATCAGCCAGATCGTCGAATCCGATCCTGAACAACTGCGCGTCCATCTGGAAGAGGCCGCTGGAATCTCGCGTTACAAGGAACGACGCAAGGAAACCGAGAGCCGGATCAAGGCGACTCGCGAGAATCTCGATCGCGTGACCGATGTGCGCGACGAGGTCGACAAACAACTCGAACATCTCAAGCGACAGGCGCGCGCCGCCGAGCGTTGGCAGGAATACCAGGCCCAGCACAAACGCAAGGAAGCCGAACTCAAGGCCGTGACCTTGCGCGAAGCTCGTGCGGATCTGGATTCTAAATCCGGCACGTTGCGCCAGGCCGAATTGGCCATCGAACAGCAGCTGGCCGAGCAGCGTCAGCGCGAAGCGCAGATCGAGACTGGCCGCGAGGCACACACCGCCGCCAGCGAAGCCTTGAATGCGGTACAGGGCGAGGTCTACAAGGTCGGCGCGGAAATCGCCCGGGTAGAACAGCAGATCCAGCATAGCCGCGTGCTTGCCGAGCAGCTGGAGCGCGCGCGTCTGGAAACCGAGCGCGAGTACGGTGAGTTGGCCGAGCATATCGGCAATGACACCGCGCAGGTGGAATCCCTGCGTACCACGCTCAGCGATTCGGCACCGCAGCGTGACTCTCTGCACGAAGCCGTCGAAAGTGCGACCGAAGTTTTGCAGGTCGCTGAAGCGAGTCTGGCCGAGTGGCAGGAACAGTGGGATTTTTATACAAAGTCGAGCTCGGAATGCAGCCAGGCGGCTGAGATCGAGCGTACGCGTCTGGACTATCTGGATCGTCAGTGCGTCGAGGCCGATCGCCGACGCGAAGCGCTCGAAGCCGAGAAAAAAGCCGCCGACCTGAGCGAACTGGGTCGTGCACTGGAAGTGCTCGATGGTGAGCAGGCGCAGTTGCGCGAGCAAGTGGAATCGCTGACGGCCGTTCTCGACGAGCGGCGCCAGAGTTTTGAACAAATCGTTGAACGTGAAAAGCACTTGCAGACCTCGCTGAGCGGCAAGCGCGGCGAGATAGAAAAGGCGAGGGGAAGACTGGCGTCGCTGGAAGCCCTGCAGCATGCGGCCTTGGCCGAAGATGGCGGCGGCGTGCAGGAGTGGCTGGCGCGTCTGGGCATCGCCAATCCGCGACGTCTGGGGGAGGCGCTCGAAGTCGACAGCGGCTGGGAACGCGCGGTCGAAACGGTACTGCAAGGGTGGCTTGATGCGGTGCTGGTCGATTCTCCCGAATCGCTGCAGGCGGAGCTTGGTCAGCTTGTAGAAGCGGATTTGACCTTGCTCGCTTCGGCAACAGACGGTGACATTGGAGCAGGCGGCACCCTTGCAGCCCACGTGCGCGGACCACGCGCCGCACTGGCACTGCTTGCGCGGGTGCACACGGCCAATTCGCTGAGCGAATTGCGCGAACATTCGAACGCGCTTGCGGCGGGTGAATCGATCATCACCGCTGAGGGCGAGTGGGTCGGACATGGCTTTGCACGTGTTGCGCGCGCGCAGGGTTCGCAGGTCGGTGTGCTTGCACGCGAACGTGATATTGCGGAACTTGGCAAGCGTATCGAGGAGCTTGATGCCGAGATCGAGGAACATGCCAGCCAGCTTGAAGATTCGCGGATTGCGCGAATTGAAGCCGAGCGCGATCGCGATGATGCGCAGCGCGAAACGCATGCAGGACATCGACGATTGGCGGAAATTTCCGGTCAGTTACAGAGTCACCGCGGGCGCATGGACAGTGCGCAAGAGCGACTTGTCCGTGTAGATGGCGAACTGGGAGAACTCATCGCCAAGCTCGATCAGGATCACGAGCAGATTCGAGAAGCGCGTGGACGTTTGGACAAGTCGGTAGAGCGCATGGGTGATCTTGAGCAGCAACGCCAGCAGCTCGACGCCGGACGCCGACAATTGCTGGAGTCACGCGAAGAGGCGCGCATGAATGCACGCGAGGCGCGCGATCAGGAGCATCAGGCGGCGCTGTCGGTCGAGTCCAAGCGCGCCGCACTGACTTCGCTCGAACAATCGCTGCAACGCATGCAGGGTCAACTGGCCAGTCTTGAATCCAAGCGCAGCGAGATTGCCGCGCAGCTTGAATCCAGCGGCGATCCCTTGGTTGAACTGGAATCCGAAAGGCAGTCCTGCCTCAACCAGCGTCTGCTTGTCGACAAGCAGCTGGTTGAAGCACGCAAGGCGTTGGAAGAGCGCGATGCGGAAATGCGCAAATATGAAATTGAGCGCAACAGCATTGCCGATGCGCTGACGCAACGTCGTGAGGAGCTCGGCAATCTGCGTCTGAATGAACAGGAGCGTCGTTTGCATGCGCAGAGTCTTGAGGCTGCGATTGCCGAGGCGGGATTCGAGATAGAAACCTTGTTTGCCGAACTGCCCGATGAGATCGATGCGCTGCAGTGGCAGCGTGATGTTGAGGATCTTGAGCAGAAGATTCGCCGATTGGAGCCGGTCAACCTCGCGGCAATCCAGGAGTACGAGGAGCAGTCACAACGCAAGGTCTATCTTGATGCGCAGCTGACCGATCTCAGTACGGCGCTGGAGACGCTCGAAGGAGCCATTCGAAAGATTGATCGCGAAACGCGACAACGCTTCAAGGACACGTTTGATCGCGTCAACGCCGGAGTGCAGGAGCTGTTTCCAAGGCTGTTCGGCGGCGGTCAGGCTCATCTCGAATTGACTGGCGACGATCTGCTTTCATCCGGCGTATCCATCATGGCGCGTCCACCTGGAAAGCGCGTGACCTCGATTTCGCTGCTATCCGGCGGAGAGAAAGCGATGACCGCCGTAGCCCTGGTGTTTTCGATTTTCCGCCTCAATCCGGCTCCGTTCTGTTTGCTTGACGAGGTTGACGCACCGCTTGATGAAGCCAACGTCGGTCGATTCACGGCGATGGTCACCGAGATGAGCCAAAGCGTCCAATTCATTTTTGT
>JBDSPX010000185.1:0-6518 GCA_039930065.1 Dokdonella sp. | reverse complement strand
CGCAGATCGACATCGTCGTCATCCACCGCGCGACGCAAATCGCCGTCGGTGAACACGCCAAGCAATTCTCCTGCCGCGTTGGTCACGGCGGTCATGCCGAGCCCGGTGCGGGTCATTTCGACCAAGGCACAGGTCAGCGAGGCATGTTCGTCGACCACCGGCACCTGCTTGCCCGAATGCATGATGTCGCTGATGCGCACGAGCAGGCGTCGGCCGAGTGTTCCGGCCGGATGCGAACGGGCAAAATCTTCCGAGGTGAATCCGCGTGCCTCAAGCAAGGCGATCGCCAAAGCATCGCCCATGACCAGCGCGGCGGTCGTGCTCGCCGTCGGCGCCAATCCCAGCGGACAAGCCTCTTCCGAAACAGAGACATCAAGGTGCACGTCGGCGAGCTTGGCCAGCGACGAAAATTCATTGCCGGTCATCGCGATCAACGGCACATTCTGGCGCTTGATCAACGGCAAAATGGTCAGCAGCTCATCAGTTTCGCCCGAGTTGCTCAAGCTCAGCACGACATCCCTGTGCGTGATCATGCCGAGATCGCCATGGCTGGCTTCGGCTGGATGCACGAAAAACGCCGGTGTGCCGGTCGAGGCCAGGGTCGCTGCAATCTTGCGTGCGATATGGCCGGATTTGCCAATACCGATAACGACCACGCGACCCGAACACTGGAACATCAGCTGGCAGGCATGCAGAAAACTGCCGTTGACGCGCTGCTGCAAGGCCTCGATCGCGCGCGCTTCGGTTTGAATGACCGTAATCGCGCTGTTGCGCACCGTCGCCTCATCAAGAAACGGAACAGTCAGAGCCGACATTTCAGGGTTCAGTTGGGCATTCATGAGGTCTGGATTCAGTAGCGAAAATGCAGGCGTGGCAACGCCGAGTTTTCGGCGACGCAAGAATTTGAGTACCATTCGATATCCCTATTGTATCTGCAACCCCCGTTTCACGCTCAAGACGCGCGGAAGCGCTGGTTCGTCGCCACCCGTCAGGAATCCGCCTCTTCATGGACACACAGACCATTCACGATCTCATCCAGCACGGCCTTCCCGATGCGGAAATCAGCGTCGATGGGCCGGATGGCGTACATTTCGAGGCGCGCGTGGTCAGCGCGGCGTTCGCTGGAAAGCTGCCCCTGGCGCGCCACCGCATGGTCTACGCGACGCTCGGTGAACATATGGGGAATGCGATTCACGCGCTTTCCCTGCGTACCTTGACGCCCGAAGAGGCGCTCAAGGGTTGAGGCAGCGCTCGCGAGAGCGCGCCTGCTGAATAGAAAGAACTCGCTCTGGCGAGATCGGTTCCATCACTGCTTCATTCGACTCAGGAAACACGCTGGCAATGGCCAAAATCGTAATCAACGGCGGTGAACCGCTTCACGGAGACGTCCAGATCTCGGGTGCCAAGAATGCGGTATTGCCGATCCTGGCCGCCTGCCTGCTCGCCGACGAACCGGTCAGCATCGCCAATGTGCCGCATCTGCATGACGTGACAACAACCATGGAGCTGCTTGGCCAGATGGGTGTGCAGCTCGTCGTCGACGAGCGCATGAAGATCCATGTCGACCCACGCACGACGGACCGCTATTTCGCGCCCTATGATCTGGTCAAGACGATGCGCGCATCGATTCTCGTGCTGGGGCCGCTGGTTGCCCGCTACGGCGAGGCCGAGGTTTCACTACCCGGTGGCTGCGCGATCGGTTCGCGCCCGGTCAACCTGCATATCCAGGGTCTGCAGGCGCTCGGCGCCGACGTCCGCGTCGAGAACGGCTATATCAAGGCCAAGGCCAAACGCCTCAAGGGCGCGCGAATCGTGCTTGATCTGGTCACCGTGACCGGTACCGAGAATCTGATGATGGCGGCCGTCCTGGCCAGCGGCACCACGGTGATCGAAAACGCCGCCCAGGAACCCGAAGTGGTCGATTTGGCCAACTGCCTCAACAGCATGGGCGCGAAGATCGGAGGCGCGGGCACCAATACGATCGTCATCGAAGGCGTTGAACGCCTCGGCGGTACCGATTACGAAGTGCTGCCTGATCGCATTGAAACCGGCACCTTCCTGGTTGCCGCCGCGATCACCGGCGGCAAGATCCGCGCGCGCCACGCGCGGCCGAAAACGCTTGATGCCGTGCTGTCCAAGCTCGAGGACGCGGGCGCACATATCTCGACCGGCGACGATTGGATCGAGCTCGATATGCGCGGCAAGCGACCGAAAGCGGTCAATATCACGACGGCGCCTTATCCGGCGTTCCCGACCGACATGCAAGCCCAGTTCACCGCACTCAACTGTGTTGCCGAGGGCGTCGGAGTAATCACCGAGACCGTCTTCGAAAACCGCTTCATGCACGCGCTCGAACTGCAGCGTCTCGGCGCTGACATCCAGCTCGAGGGCAACACCGCGATCATCAAGGGCGTGGAGACGATCACCGGCGCACCGATGATGGCTACCGATCTGCGCGCGTCAGCGTCTCTGGTTCTGGCCGGTTTGGTCGCCAAGGGCGATACGGTGATTGATCGCATTTACCACATTGATCGCGGCTACGAGAACATCGAGGAAAAGCTCGGTTCACTCGGTGCTCGCATTCGGCGGTTGCCTAGCTAGCTGACGCGGGAATGGGGAGTCGAGAATAGGGAGTCGGTAGAAAGCGGACTCCCGCAAGTGGCGATGCTTCGACGATTCCCTAGTCCCTATTCTCCATTCCAGGCTTTTACCCATTCCCTGCTTTCGAGATCGAAAGCAGCCGCAGGGTCACCGTATCGCCCTTCTTTTCGACCTGTTCGATCTGCACGGGGATCCAGCCGTTGGATTCGACGAACCAGCTCGTCGAGGTGCGCTTGTTGCGTACGCGCTCGAGGCATTGGGTTTCAAATGTCCCGGCTGGAACAGTCAGCCGCGCATCGGGGCAGCGTGTATAGGTGACGTCTTCAATTTGATCTTTCATCGCGACCTTGTAGTCGAAGCTCGTGGCGTGGCGTGACAGATCGGCGGCGAGGGCAAGCGTGAGGGCGTGACGGTCAATGGCGTACGGCACGAGCGCATAGCGCGCGTCGTTGTCCCCATCAACCATGTGGACGTCGTTGGCCTTCCAGTCGAACTCGCCGTGACGGCGCTTTTTCTTGAACGCGACGTCCTGGTGGAAATCGTAGTGGATTGTTTCGGGGCGGCCGTCAACCCAACGAAATACGGATTCTTCGGCTACATCGAGGCCGGCCATCCTGGCCAGGCCCGACGTGCCTGCCGTCGTCGTACGCAAGGTCCAGGTCGAATCTGCATTGCGACTCAACTCGATGGTGGTTTTGGCTAGTTCCTTGCCGTTGCGCAAGGTCGCGTAGTCGGCCTTGAACGGCGCGATCGGTGAATCAGCCCACGCGCTGGCGAAAGGCATCATTGCGCACAGCACGGCCAAGGCAAGAATTTTCAAGAGCGCTGACTCCAGCAAAAGCTGGCATTCTTGCTGGCCGATGATGAATGCCGGGTGTCGCTGGAGCGATCAGCCTGCGTCGCGCATTTCTCAGTCGAATTGCAACGGTTCATGCAGCAGCTGATCATCGAAGACAATCTTGCCCTCCGACCAGGACACGCGTCCATTGGCGAGCAGTTCGATAGTGGATTTGAGCAGTGCATGCTCGCGTTCCAGCAAGCGCGTGGCCAGGGTTTCCTCGGTTTCGCCGGCCATCACATCAATGATCGTCTGCGCGATGACCGGTCCGCCATCGAGTTCGGCGGTGACAAAGTGGACACTCGCGCCGTGTCGCGAATCGCCGGCTTCGAGCGCACGTCGATGGGTGTGCAATCCAGGATAAAGGGGCAAAAGGGAAGGGTGGATATTGATGATGCGGCCAAGCCATGGCGCGAATGCAAGAGCGTCAAGAATGCGCATGAAGCCGGCGAGTACGATCAAGTCCGGTTTCAACGCCGCGATATGCGCGAACAGCGCCTTGTCGTATTCGCGGCGATTGCCGAATCCTCGTGGGTCGACATGCCGCGCGGCGATGCCATTCTCGCGCGCCCGATCGAGTGCCAGCGCGGTGCTCTTGTCCGAAATCACCCCGACGATGTGAATCGCCAACTCGCCATTGCGTTGCGCAGCGATCAAGGCTTGCAGATTGCTGCCACGGCCCGAGGCGAGGACGACGACGCGTATCGGTTCGCTCAACGGATATGCACGCGCTCAGCGCCGCTGGCAGCGACTATTTCACCGATCTTCCAGGCTTGCAGGCCCAGCGTTTCGAGGGCGTCGAGGGTCTCGCCCGCGTGCTCGTGCGAGACGATCAGGGTGTAGCCGATGCCGCAATTGAACGTACGCCACATTTCATCCCGGGCGACATTGCCTTCACGTTGCAACCAGTCGAACACGATGGGCGCCTTCCAGCTGCTGCTGTCGAGCTCGATACCGAGCGATTCGGGAACCACGCGGATGATGTTTTCGCGCAGACCGCCGCCGGTGATATGTGCCATGCCGTTGACCGTCAACTGCTGCATCAGTTTGAGGATCGGTTTGACGTAGATCGTCGTCGGCGCCATCAGCGCATCGGCGAGCGTGATGCCGCCGAGATCGAGATCGAACGGGCTGCCGGCACGCTCGACGATGCGGCGGACCAGCGAGTAGCCATTGGAATGTGCGCCTGAAGCGGCAATGCCGATGATCGCATCACCGGCCTGGATGCGGCTGCCATCGATCAGTGCGAGTTTCTCCACTGCACCGACACAGAAACCAGCCAGATCGTATTCACCCGGTGGATACATGCTCGGCATTTCGGCCGTTTCGCCACCGATCAGCGCGCAGCCGGCCAATTCGCAGCCTTTGGCAATGCCGCCGACGACCGCGACCGTGGTATCGACATCGAGTTTGCCAGTAGCGAAATAGTCGAGGAAGAACAGCGGCTCGGCGCCCTGCACGAGCACGTCGTTGACGCACATGCCGACCAGATCGATGCCGATCGTATCGTGACGTCCAAGAATTTGAGCGAGCTTGAGTTTGGTGCCGACACCGTCGGTGCCTGAAACCAGCACGGGTTCGCGATAGCGACCGCCCAGCTCAAACAATCCGCCGAAGCCGCCGAGACTCGACATCACTTCCTTGCGGAAGGTGCGCGCGACCAACGGTTTGATGCGATCTACAACCGCATTGCCGGCATCGATATCGACGCCAGCATCGCGATAGGTAAGGGCCTCGTTCTCGTTCGACATGGGCAAAGCCGGATACGCGGGGCCGCGCATCATATCAGGCCTCGATAGACGTGGAAGCAGGCGTTCGTGCAGACTTGTCGACATTATTGTTGGGTCAGGGACTACCGCCATGCGCGCTTCCGATATCGGCGATTCGATGCCGGCCATCCGCTTGATGCGAATCACGCGCTCGAACGACCCGGTTCGATCTGCTCATTTCTCCGTGGCGTCCCGCACCACGCGGTTCCTTGTGGCCCTTGTCATGCTGGTCGCAAGCGTCATCGCATTTCCGCTCAGGGCCGCGCCTGCGACTTATTCCGGCGAGTCACCGGTCGCCAATCAAACCGAAGCGGCACGATCCGGCGCTTTGAAGACCGCCTTGGCCGACGTGGTGATCCGACTCAGTGGTGATGCGGGCATCCTCGCCCGCGATGAGGTGGCCAAAGCGGTTGCGGCGGCGGACAAGTATGTCTTGCAGTATCGCTATCGGAACGAAACGGTTACCGATGACAGCACGGGTGGAGCGGGTCAGCAGCTGGTGCTGGTTGCGGAGTTCGACAGCAACGCGGTCGATCGCATGCTTGCCGGGCTAGGCTTGGCAGGCACTGGTTCGGCCGTGGCCATTGACACGACGCCGGTGCAAAAGCGGGTCTGGCTCAGCGGCATGCATTCGGCCGCCGACTATGCGCGCAGCTTCGGCTATCTTTCCAAGCAAGCAATGGTGCGCCAGTCCTGGCCGATTGAGGCGCGCGGTGACGGCGTGCTGATTCGCGTTGAGCTTGCTGGTGATTTCAATCGTTGGCTTGGGCAGGTCAACCAAGATGGCATCTTTCAGGTCAACAGCGCGAGCCCGCCCGTCCAGGATATTGACGCGACCCTCTCCCTGAATCCCTGAATCCACGTGTGCCAGAGCCAGCCAGAGCGGAGGAGACGCCGTGAATCGACCACACGCTGCGCGCCCAGAGACAGCCCGTGCCGCGCTCACCACCCCGAAGTCGCCGTGGACCATCCCATCGACCCAGCCTGCCCCGTGCCCTCCCATCTCGCCATCACGCTCCCCTCCGTCACCACGACCTCCCAGACAAGATCGCTCGGCCGGAGACGACCCCCAGCCGTCGCCCTCACCACCGCCCACCCGCCACAGTGCGCACCGGCCACATCACGCCCCCACTGTTCTTGACCACCGTTCACTGCACCGCGGCCTCCTTGACGTCCTCCGTGACGCCCTGCGTCGCATCGTGTGCTCGACCGTGACCATAGCCCCCGGAAAACCCGCGCCCGACGATGACCTAGCCCCAAGCCTCGCCGTGCTCCGCCGCATCGATTGCCCCCATCGCCAGCCCTTCTCG
>JBDSPX010000184.1:0-7970 GCA_039930065.1 Dokdonella sp. | reverse complement strand
AGGGGACGCCGACGCAATCGACTGCGCAGCAGTCGATCGCTCGCCGCGCAGCCGGCTGACCAGCGTCGGCGCAACGAGGCTCAGCAAAAACGCTATCGCGAGGCCGAGTACGGCAAAGCGCAGAATGAATGAAAGGGTGTGGGTTGTTGCGCGGCGCATGGTGTATTTTGGGCAGGCTTGTTCGTTGCGATGGACATCATGCCGCGCAGCACTCGATTGTGCGGTGCGGAGCGCTTCGTTAAACTAGCATGATATTGCGGGGTCCTCGCGTTCAATCCCTGTTCCTTTTCCGTTTTTCAGCAAGCTTTCGTGGAGTGCCGGATGGCAAATGACGGCGTCGACATGGGCCGCCGCAGATTCCTCACCGCAACGACGGCTGTCGTTGGCGGTGCTGGCGTCGCAATGGCGGCCATACCTTTCATCAAATCGTGGCTGCCTAGCGCACGGGCGAAAACGTCCGGTGCCCCGGTCGAGGCCGACATCAGCAAGATCGAGTCGGGCCAGATGCTCACTTACGAGTGGCGTGGCCAGCCGATCTGGATCATCAGTCGCAGCAAGGCTCAGCTGGATGCGCTGCCGAGTCTGGATTCGCGTCTGAAGGATCCGAAGTCTCTGGTTGAAGATCAGCAGCCCGAGTATGCGAAGAATGAATACCGTTCGCGCAAACCCGAGTTGCTCGTATTGGTCGGCATCTGCACCCACTTGGGCTGCTCGCCGAAAATGGTTCCGGAATTGAAACCCGAACCGTTCGATCCGGAATGGAAGTGCGGGTTTTTCTGCCCGTGCCACAAATCCCGCTTCGACATGGCAGGTCGCGTATTTGACGGCGTTCCAGCACCAACCAATCTCGTCGTTCCTCCCTACTACTTCGTGGATGACACGCACATCATGATCGGTGTCAGCGGAGGGACTGCGTAATGACCAATCGACTGACCCAGGCAATGACGGGCGTGCAGGAGTGGTTCAACGACCGTGCGCCGTCGTTCATTCCGTTCTATCGCAAGCACATGACGGAGTATTACGCTCCAAAGAACTTCAACATCTGGTACATCTTTGGTGTGCTTTCGATGGTGGTGCTGATCAATCAGATCGTCACCGGCATCTTTCTTACGATGTTCTTCAAGCCGAGTGCCGCCGATGCGTTTGCCTCGGTTGAATACATCATGCGCGATGTGGAGTGGGGCTGGTTGATCCGCTACATGCATTCGACTGGCGCTTCTGCGTTTTTCGTTGTGGTCTACATCCACATGTTCCGCGGAGTCATGTACGGCTCCTACAAGAAGCCGCGCGAGTTGGTCTGGCTACTTGGCATGCTGATCTACCTGGTGCTCATGGCCGAAGCCTTCATGGGCTATGTGTTGCCCTGGGGACAGATGTCGTTCTGGGGCGCCAAGGTCATCATCTCGTTGTTCGGCGCAATTCCGTATGTGGGCAGTGCGCTGACCGAGTGGATCATGGGCGACTATCTGCCGTCCGATGCAACGCTCAACCGTTTCTTCGCCTTGCATGTGATGGCATTGCCGCTGGTGCTGCTGCTGCTGGTGGTACTGCATATCTTCGCCTTGCACGAGGTTGGCTCGAACAATCCGGATGGCGTCGAAATCAAGAAGGGACCGAAGGGCAACCGCTGGTCCGCCAACGCTCCGGCCGACGGCATACCGTTCCACCCCTACTTTACGGTCAAGGACACCTTCTACACTGGGTGCTTCTTGTTGATCTGCGCGTTCATCATCTTCTTCCAGCCGACCTTTGGCGGCTTGTTCCTGGAACATGACAACTTCATCGAGGCCAATCGACTGGTCACGCCTTTGCACATCAAACCGACCTGGTACTACACGCCGTTCTACGCAATGTTGCGCGTAATTCCGAACAAGCTTGCGGGTGTCATCACGATGTTCAGTGCGATCATCGTGCTGTTTTTCCTGCCCTGGCTGGATCGCGGCAAGGTCAAATCCTGGCGCTATCGTGGTACCGGCTTCCGCGTCGCCCTGTTTGTTCTCGGTATCTGCTTCGTCTGGCTGGCCAAGATCGGTTCCGGTCCGGGCACAGATCCGATCGAGACGATCATTGGCCGCTTTCTGACGGCAGCCTACTTCGGCTTCTTCGCTTTCCTATGGGTCTATACCGCGTTCGGATTCGAGAAAACCAAGCCGGTTCCGGAAAGGGTGACGGGTCATGACTGAGACGATCATGCAGAAGACGAAACAATGGATGGCCGGCGTTTTTATTGGCCTTGCGGTATTTGCGGCGCCAGCCGCCGTGGCTTCGGAAGAGGGTGAATTGCCTGCTTCCAACGCGAATCTTGCCGATGTCGCTTCACTGCAGAATGGCGCCAAGATCTATTTCAACTACTGCTCGGGCTGTCACTCGCTGAACCTGATGCGATATTCGCGCATTGCCGAGGATCTGCAGTTGAGCAAGGAACAGGTCATGCAGAATCTCAATTTCACCGGAGCAAACTTCGGTGAGCGGATTCCTCCGAGCATGCACGCCGAAGATGCTGCGATCTGGTTCGGCAAGGCACCGCCAGATCTTTCGCTGATGGCACGCGCGAAGGGTGTCGACTACATCTTCAACTACCTGAAATCGTTCTATCTTGACCCGTCGAGACCAATAGGCTGGAACAATACTGTGTTCCCAAACGCCTCGATGCCTAATCCACTTTGGGAATTGCAAGGCATCCAGACTGCAAAATTCAAGGCGGCCGGGGAGGGGCATGATGCCGAGTTCGAGACGTTCGAACTGCATCAGGCTGGTGCACTGAATGCCGAGGAGTTCAACGGCGTAGCGCGGGATGTAGCGAACTTCCTCCAGTACGCGGCCGAGCCTGCTGCGATGCAGCGCAAGGCGATCGGCATTTGGGTTCTGCTTTTCCTTGCTGTGTTCACCTTTATCGCGTATTTCCTCAAGCAGGAATACTGGAAAGACGTGCACTGATTCGCTTGCCCAACTCTTCGGATTTCGGGCCGGCCACGCCATAGCCGTTTTCTTGCAGGCCCTTGGGTCACCTAAGCGGTGTCCCAAGGGCGCTGATCTATGCGGTTTCGTCTTGGCGTAGTAGAGTGCCGACGAGCGGGAGCGACCGGGATTTCCCCGGTTTTCGTCGTCTTGCGGGCGTCTTGCCCGTCTGGGGAGGTGTGCCGACATGGCCTTGAGTCAGCGTTCGCGGGCAGTACTCACTCTTTTTTCTGCGCGCGATTGCGTGCATTGCCATCGGATCCGGTTGGTTTTGTCAGCCAAGGGCGTCAGCTACGACCATGTCGTGGTCGATCTCGACAATCCACCCGAAGACCTGATTGACCTCAATCCCTACAACTCGGTACCTACACTCGTCGATCGCGATCTGGTGCTCTACGATACCAGCGTCATTTCCGAGTATCTGGATGAGCGTTATCCGCATCCACCGTTGATGCCGGTTGATCCACTATCTCGTGCTCGCCTGCGTCTGGCCATGGTTCGCCTCGAAAACGACTGGCTGACCTTGGTCGACCAGATCGAGGAAGGTGGCAAGGGTGCCGAAGTCGCGCGAAAGGCGCTCAAGGAAGACCTTACTGGGAATGCGCTTGCGTTCAAGGCATCGAAGTTTTTCTTGAGCGCGGAAATCAGCCTGGCCGATTGCGCATTCGCACCGCTGATCTGGCGATTCGAATCGCTGGGCATTCAGTTGCCCAAAGAAGGGCAGCCGATCATCGATTACGGCGAACGGATTTTTCATAGTCAGGTGTTCATCCGAAGCATGACGCCAGAAGAACGCGCCCTGCGCGCTTGAGGAGAGTGGGTGTCAGAGCCAGCAATGACTTCTAACCGGCCGTATCTTTTGCGTGCCATTCACGAGTGGATCAACGACAACGGTCTGACGCCTTACCTTTTGGTCGAGGCGGGAGCGCCGGGCTTGCGCGTGCCGGCGAGTGCGATCAAGGACGGTAAAGTTGTGCTAAGTGTTGCGGGCCGAGCGGTTGCGCGACTTGAGTTCGGCCTTGACATGGTGCGTTTCATGGCGCGATTCAGTGGAGTCAGTCATGCGATCGAGGTGCCGGTGGCGGCCGTGCTGGCAATCTACGCGCAGGAAAACGGTCAAGGCATGATGTTTCCCGCCGAAGAGGCGCCGTCGTTGCCGCCGCCAACGTCAGAACCCACAGAACCCGATCCGAAACCTCGGCGACCCAAACTCCACGTCGTCAAATAGCTGGCGCGGGCGGAGACACAACGAACAAACTTTGTGACTTGGCGCGTCGATGGCATTCCCATTTCAGGGCTTCCAAGGCCGCTGCTCTGGCTCATTGATTGATATTGTTCGCATTGAATTGATGGTTCACGGACAATCGTTCGTGATTCGTTACAATCGTAGACGAACGGTTGGGGAGCTGAGGTGACTGCGATTGATATTCCCGGGTATGTGATTCGACGTGAGGTCGGCGTCGGCGGCATGGCCAGCGTCTATCTGGCCTTGCAGACATCGCTTGATCGCGAAGTCGCGCTCAAGGTCATGGCGCCTGCCTTGGCGTCTGACCCAACTTTTTCCAAGCGCTTCATGCAGGAAGCGCGGATGCTTGCCTCGCTCGCACACCCCAACATCGTCCAGGTTTATGACGTGGGCGTGACCCAGGCACAGCTCAACTATTTCTCGATGCAGTATCTGTCAGGCGGAGATTTCGCCCAGCGCGTACGCATGGGTTTGAGTGAGAAGGATCTGCTGCGGGTCCTCGAAGGTATCGCCAACGCGCTCGGCTATGCACACCATCGCGGCTATGTGCACCGCGATGTTGCTCCGGGCAACATTCTGTTCGATGTCAACGACACCCCTCTGCTGACCGACTTCGGTATTGCCCGCGCCTTCAGTCAGGCGGCGCGAATCACGAGTGCCGGGATTTCGGTTGGAACCAGTCACTACATGAGCCCCGAGCAGGCGCGCGGCGGTGATGTTGACGCGCGCTCTGATCTCTACGGGCTCGGCGTGCTCACCTGGTTCGGCTTGACCGGAAAACCTCCGTATGAAGGGGCGGACGGCTTTGCCGTTTCCTACGCCCATGTTTTCGAAGCCATTCCGCGGTTGCCCGCGGCTCAAGCCCATTGGCAAGCTCTGATCGACAAAGCGCTCGCCAAGGATCCGGCAGAACGCTATCAGGATGCTGAGGAATTCATTGCGGCTCTTGGCCAAATCGAACCTCGGGAAGCACCCATCACCGGGGCCACCCAGGATGCACCGACCCGCGTGCTTCAACGCGAAGCCATCGCCTCGGCATTGCGATCAAACGAAGTACCGACCCGTATCGGCGTTCTTCCGACGATGGAGGAAGCTGCAAGCGCAAATCGTCCGGCACCTGCCTTGGCTGCTGAGACTTCGCGCACGCGATCCTGGATGCCATGGGCACTGGCTGCGGTCGGCGTGTTGCTGATTGGATCGGTCGTTTTTGCCTTGATGGGGCGTGGAAAGAACGAAATCGTAGCGAGAGCCACGGTTTCCGAGACTCCTATCGTTGCCCCCGTCGCCAAGAGACCTGAGGTGCCGCTCGACACCGCCCCAACGACGCCCAGCGCACAGGAGCCTGCTGAGATCCCGGTATCGGATCCTTCAAGCGAAGGATTGGCAGATCCCGAAGAAGTGCTGGATTTGGCCAATGTTCCCACCGTCGTCGATCCGGTCGCGCAATTGGTACGGCAGGCACGGGTGGACCTCGCGGGACAGCGGCTGACCAATCCGCCGCGATTGAACGCTTTCGAGCGATTCAGTCTTGCACTGCGCATTGATCCTAAATCCAGTTCTGCAAAACAAGGTATCGTGGATACGGCAAAGGCTTATATTGATCTCTCGGAAAAATCCTTGGCCGCTGGAAATCTCGAAGAATTCGGAGCTTATCTGGACAAGGCGGCGGAAGTCTCCGGCACTATCGCGGAGGGTGCCGCAACGGTTGCAAGCACAAAGTCGCGCCGTGTTGCCGAAATCAGCCGATTCCTCAAGGAAGGTGATGCTGCGACATCAAGCATGGATGCTGAGGCGGCGAAATCCGCCTACGCCAAGGTATTTCTGCTCGACGCGGGCAACAAATCTGCTCGCGACGGAAATGCCAAGGCTGATCGGATAGGCAAACCGGGTTATGTATTTCACGATCAAGTCGATGGTCGTAGCGGGACTGATCTCGTCATAGTCAGCAGCTCGCTCGCGTTCGCACGCCACGAAACGACGCGCGGTGAATTTTCAGTTTGGTGGCGAGCTGCAGGGCAACGTCAATTTTCTGGAAAAGAGCCCTCATGCCGCGATCGCGAGTCCATTTTCCGATCCTCTCGCAAACGTGACTGGAAATCGGCTGACATCGCCCAGGGCGACAACCATCCCGTTGTCTGCGTGAGTTTTGCCGAGGCGCAAGCTTACGCGCGCTGGATGTCGACGCAGAGCGGAAAACGCTATCGATTGCCAACTCCGTCAGAATGGGAGCAGGTCGCGCGCAACGCGCCCGCAGGCAGCTGCGCTTCGGCCAACCTGGCTGATTCGACCTATCGCAAGGATTATGATTCACGTGCAGGTTCCGATTGCAGCGACGGTAATCCAGCAACCTCACCGGTTGGAAGTTATCCTGCGGTAGCGGGTGTCTTTGATATCGACGGCAACGTGCGTGAATGGGTTTCCGCCTGTGGAAAAAGCGGTTCCTTCTCTGAAGGGTGTCGTGACCACGGTCTGCGTGGACGTGGTTGGCTTTCGCCCGCGGACAAGGAAAATGCGTTGGAAAGTGACAGCTATTCCGAAGACGTTGCATTGAACAGTCTCGGTTTCCGCCTTGTTCGTGAACTAGATAAATGATCCGGCGCTCGCGCGCACGGTGGGAGATGCAATGAAGTTGATATTTCCGAATGGCGAACATGCAGCTGTCGATCTTAAGGACGGAATTACCAAGATCGGCTCCGGCAGTGATTGTCAGGTGGTTCTGGTCGCGCCTGGTGTTGCGGTCAGTCACTGCGCGATCGAGATTCGTGATGGCAAGGCAGTCGTGAGGATTCTCGATCAGAGCGTGGCAACGGTACTCAACGGGCGCCAAATCACGCAGGAAGGTCCGCTGAAGGCGGGCGACCTTTTGCTGTTCGGACGCATCGGCTGCCGCATCGTCGCTCCAGATCGCAGCCCGGCGCCAGTCGAAGCGCGCCCAGCGCCGGCGGGTGATGATGCCGATGGTCGCACCCGGGTGCGCATGGCGCTTCCCAAATTCATGCTCCGTGGCGTCTCGGGAACGACGTTTGGTCGAAATTTTGCACTGATGGGCTCGATGACCATCGGTCGCCAGAGTGATTGTGGAATTCCTATCCAGGCCGAGGAAATCTCCCGGCACCACGCGCGTCTCCAGGTTACCGCTGAAGGCGTCATGGTCGAGGATTTAGGTTCGGCCAATGGCACCTGGATCAACGACAAGCGCGTGCATACTGGGATGCTTTCGCCCGGTGATGAGTTGCGGTTGGATACCGTCCGTTTCCTGCTGTTGGCACCCGGAGCTGCGCATGTACCGCAGATTCCCGCGACAGCGGTCGAGGCTGCGCCGGCCTCGCCTGCGGCCAGCTCAAGTTCCGCGCTGATCTGGGTGATTGGCGCGATTGTGGTGCTTGGCGTGATCGCGCTCGGCGCGCTCAAGTACCTCGGCAAGATCTGATCAGTCGGCCAGCGCTGTTTTCATGAAGTCGATCCGCATGGAAAGATCGATCGCTCGAACATGCTTGGTCAGGGCGCCGATTGAAATGTAGTCCACACCGGTTTCCGCGATCGCACGGACGCGATCAATTCCGACGCCTCCGGAGACCTCGAGCGGCACACGCCCGTCGACTTCGGCAACCGCCTGGACGAGTTCTTCGAGTTCGAATTCGTCGAGCATGATGCGGTCGACACCTGTCGCAAGCGCTTCGCGCAATTCACTGAAATTCTCGACCTCAACTTCGATCAGAATACCTGGGTGAAGCGCTCGCGCCTGGGCGACAGCCAGACTCAGGGA
>JBDSPX010000183.1:0-2860 GCA_039930065.1 Dokdonella sp. | reverse complement strand
GACCGGGTGCATTGATTGTGGAAGTCGGCAAACGTGGCGGAGGCTTGCAAACAGCGCAGGATCGGATCCACGCACTCATGCTGGAATTTGCTCATGCCGGGAAACGCGTCGTCCGCCTCAAGGGTGGTGATCCGTTCGTGTTCGGCCGCGGTGGTGAGGACCTGGAATTTCTGCGCGCGAATGGAATCCGTTACGAGATCGTTCCGGGTATCACCGCCGCCATCGCCTGCGCGGCGTATGCGGGGATTCCGCTGACTCATCGCGATCATGCCCAAGCCGTGCGCTTTCTCACCGCCAATTGCCGCGATTCGATCGACACGATGGACTGGCGTGCGCTGGCTGATGAGCGTCAGACCCTGGCCTTCTACATGGGCGTAGCCAGCCTTTCTCGAATTCAGCAACACTTGATAGCGCACGGTCGCTCTGCGCTGACTCCATTCGCTATTGTCGAGAATGGTTCGCGTGCTCAACAGCGCGTGATCCGCGGAGAACTCGGAGAACTCGCAGCTTGCGCCTCCTCCCACGGCGTACAGTCGCCCTCGGTGTTGATTGTCGGTGAGGTCGCGCGCCTGGCCGACGCATTGCACTGGTTTGGCTTGCCACCATTGACGACCCCACGGGACGCGGCGCATGTTCTGCGTGCGGCCTGATCCCACGGAGACATAACCATGCGCTATGAATCGATTCTCGACACGATCGGCAACACCCCGATCGTAAAACTGCAACGTCTTGCCCGGAACGGCATCGACATTTTCGTCAAGGTTGAATCGTTCAATCCTGGCGGCTCGGTCAAGGATCGCCTTGCGCTGGCGGTCGTTCTCGATGCCGAGCGCAGCGGCAAGCTCAAACCCGGCCAGACGATTATCGAAGCGACGTCGGGCAACACGGGTGTTGCGTTGGCAATGGTCGCCGCGGCGCGCGGCTATCCGTTTGTCGCGATCATGGCCGAATCATTCTCGATAGAACGACGCAAATTGATCCGCGCCTATGGCGGCAAGGTCATCCTCACTCCGGCCGCCGCACGCGGCACCGGCATGGTCGCCAAGGCCAAGGAACTCGCAGAAAAGCATGGCTGGTTCCTCAGTGCGCAGTTCGACAATCCGGCCAATCCCGCCTGGCATCGGAGTACGACGGGCCCGGAGATCCTCAAGGATTTCGCCGGCAAGCGCCTCGACTATTTCGTCAGCGGCTGGGGCACCGGTGGAACGCTGACCGGCGTCGGCGAAGTGCTGCGGCTTGCGCGCCCCGAAGTGCAGATCATCGCCAGCGAGCCCGCTGCCGCGGCGATGCTCTCAGGCCAGGAATGGAAGCCACACAAGATTCAGGGCTGGACGCCCGATCTCATTCCAAGCGTGCTCAATCGCGAGGTTGCCCATCGCATCCTCACGGTGGATGACACGGTCGCTCGCGATACCGCTCGATTGCTCGCGCAAAAGGAAGGCATCTTCACCGGCATCTCAGGCGGCGCGACGCTGGCCAGTGCAATCGATATCGCGAACGAAGCAACATCGGGCTCGGTTGTTCTCGCGATGTTGCCCGATACGGGTGAGCGCTACTTGTCGACCTTTCTTTTCGAAGGCGTCAATGAAGGATCGGATGACGAATGGCTCGAATCTCTCGGCTAGTGAAAACGGCGTAGTCTTCTTGAGCAGCTCTGCCTTGCCGTAGCAAACAGCGCTTCGGATTCTTCGCTTGAGCGGGTAAATCAGCTATCCGAGAATCGCGGTCGACGATTCGCAGATTCAGGCTGACTCAATGAAAAAGGGCACCGCCAGGTGCCCTTTTTTGGTTGAAAATCTCTGCAGCAGCAAGTGGAATCAGGCGCCCTTCTTCCACTGACCGAGAGCGGCGAGACCATTTTCCTTCGCACGCTGCGCAACCGTCGACTGCGCAGAGGCAAAATTCGCCGCCATATCCTTGCCCCACAGCTTGAGTGCCGCTTGCTGCATCGCGCGGCCATACGAGAACGACAGCGGCCAAGGATGCGGACCCTGTTGGTTCATCGCGTTGAGATTGGCCGTCGCCTGCATGTCGGACTGGCCACCCGAGAGGAAGACGATACCGGGCAGCGACGCCGGCACCGCAGCCTTGAGGCAACGAATGGTCGCGTCGGCCACGTCATCGGAATCGGACTGCTCCGGACAATCCTTGCCAGCAATAACCATGCTCGCCTTGAGGATTGTGCCTTCAAGAAACACATTCTGCTCATACAACGATGCAAACAGACTGCGCAATGTCGCTTCTGTCACTTCGTAGCATTCATCAATATCATGCACGCCGTCCATCAACACTTCCGGCTCGACCATCGGCACGATTCCAGCCTCCTGGCACAGCGCTGCATACCGAGCGAGCGCATGGCAATTGGCTTCGATGCAGGTACCGCTCGGCGCATCACCACTGATCGTGATGACCGCACGCCACTTGGCGAACTTGGCGCCGAGCCGGGCGTACTCATTCAGACGCTCGCGCAATCCATCGAGACCCTCGGTCACGAGCTCGCCCGGGAAACCGGCCAGCGGGAACGGGCCGCGGTCAACCTTGATACCCGGCAGGATGCCGGCATCGAGCATCAGCTTGGTGAACGGGACACCGGCCTTGGTCGACTGGCGGATCGTTTCGTCATACAGAATCGCACCGGAGATATGCTGGTTCAGGCCCGGCGTGGTCAGCAGCATCTCACGATAGGCGCGGCGATTTTCTTCGGTGTTTGGTACGCCCACCGTGTCGAAGCGCTTCTTGATCGTGTTGTTCGACTCGTCAATCGCAATGATGCCCTTGCCCGGGGCGACCATCGCCTGGGCGATGCTTTCAAGCTGCTCGATACTCATGGATGGTTGACTCCAGAAAAACAAAGCGTTGC
>JBDSPX010000182.1:0-4860 GCA_039930065.1 Dokdonella sp. | reverse complement strand
AGCAATCCGGCGACCTGCCATACCGTCACCGGCTCCGGGCCGAACTACTATCTGCTCGGCAAGATCCTGCGTCTGGATGTTCACAATACGACCGCATCGGCGAGCAATCTTTGTGGAGTCGATTCGGGTCAGCCGGCCTTGTACGCCATTCCGCCGGCCAATCCGTTTGCCAATGCCGGCACTTTTCCGGACGAGTGTGCGGAGATCTTCAATTGGGGATTTCGCAACCCGTTCCGTTTCAGCTTTGATCGACAAACCGGTGATCTTCTGATCGGCGATGTGGGTCAGAATCTTTATGAAGAAGTTGATTTCCAGGCCGCCGGCAGCGTCGGCCAAAACTTCCAATGGAATCAATGCGAAGGTCTGCACACCTACTCGGGAGGCGCCTTGGGTTGCACAGGTCCGGCCGGAAGCATCAAGCCGCGCATCGAGTACTCGCACAGTGGCGGACGCTGTTCGATCACCGGCGGCTATGTTTACCGCGGTCCATTGGTGCCCTTGCGCGGTCAATATATCTTTTCGGACTACTGCGCTGGACCGATCTACATTGCCGCCAATCCAGCTGCCGGCATCGCCAGTTGGAGCTTTGAAACGCTCAGCGGCACGCCAGGGATGAACCCGATTGGCTATGGAGAAGATGCACAGGGCAACCTGTACGTGGGAAGCCAGGACGGAACAGCCTATGTTTTCTACTCGGCCAGCGCGGCCGATCCGATCTTCGCCGACGGCTTCGACAACTGAGCAGTGACACGAATCACGCGCCGTGGCCATTCAGCACGGTGCGTGATGCATCTCCTTCGAATTCGCACATCCCAGCCGCTGATTGGCCCAGTGAGCCTGCGCCGCGTTAGCCCAAGTGACTTTGGTTAAAACGAACCTGATTGAAAATCGCGGATCGCTTCGGCGATCTGCTCGGGCGTGTTCATCACAAACGGACCGTACTTGACCACGGCTTCCCCGAGTGGCTTGCCGGCGACGATGATCAATCGCGCTGCTGTGTCTCTGGCGACGAGCCGCGCGTAATCGCCACCCGCAAGCACGGCGAGTTCGCCGCGCTCGACCGCCTGTTCATTGGCAATGCCACCGATTGAAACGGCGCCATCGTAGACGTAGGCGAACGCGCTGTGACCCAGCGGCAGTGGAGCGTCAAACGCGGCACCCACCTGCAACGAAATATCGAGATACACCGGCTCGGTGGCCACGCCGGTGACCGGCCCAATCACGTCACGCATCGCGCCGGCAATCACGCGTACCGAAACGCCGGTTGCTGGCTCGATCAGTGGAATTTTGTCCGGCGCAATGTCTTGATAGCGCGGCTCGGTCATCTTGTCGCTGGCCGGCAGATTGACCCAGAGCTGGAATCCCCACATCAAACCGTCTTCTTGCTCGGGCATTTCCGAATGCACGATGCCGCGACCGGCGGTCATCCATTGCACGCTGCCGGGTGAGAGCAGGCCGCTGTTGCCTTGGTTGTCGTGATGCCGCATGCGCCCAGCGAGCATGTAGGTAACGGTTTCGAAGCCGCGATGCGGGTGATTTGGAAATCCGGCCAGATAATCGTTGGCCTGATCCGAACGAAACTCATCGAGCATCAAAAACGGATCGAGCATGTCGAAATCGCGTTGACCGATGATGCGGTTGAGCTTGACCCCAGCACCGTCGCTGACCGGCTGGCCCCTGACAATGCGGCTCACGGAGCGCGAGCGAGTGGACGATTGCGTGATCATGAAAGCTTCCTGATGCGATTGTGCCAACAACATGAAGGCAGACTGGCGCGGCAACAAGCGCAGTTGGCACAACGACTTGATCGCACGACGTGAACAATGGCAGCGCCGGTCAGAGCTGGAATTTGTGCACTAGTGGGCGCACACTCAGGCATCCCTCTGCGTGGAAACAGGGATTGGTCGTGAACGCAGGCCTTGCCGCCGAAGTTGAATCGCAATCCAGCGCCAGTTCGGTGCTGAGAACGCTTGCGCTCTGCGATCTGGTCGACTCGACCGGTCTGATCGAGCGCATGGGCGATCTGGCTGCGTCGGAACTGATCCGCAAGCATGACCGTCTGGCGCGTACCCTGGCCGATCGTCATCGTGGTCGTGAGATCGACAAGACCGACGGTTTCATGATGATGTTCGATCGCCCGGTCCAGGCGGTCGCCTTTGCGCTGGACTACCAGCGTGGCCTCAAGCAACTCAATGCGGCCGAGGGAGCCCACCTGTCAGCACGAGTAGGCATCCATGTCGGCGATGTCGTGGTCTGGGACAACAGCGCGGAAGACATCGCCAAAGGCGCCAAACCGTTCGAAGTCGAAGGCCTGGTAAAGCCCATCACGTCGCGCTTGATGAATCTGGCCTTGCCCGGCCAGATCCTGCTTTCCAACATCGCCTATTCGCTCGCCCACCGCGCCCAGGGTGAGCTCGGTGACATGCTCGAAACCACGCGCTGGCGCACGCATGGCCGCTATCGCTTCCGCGGTATACCTGATCCGGTACCGGTGTTCGAGATCGGCGAGGAAGGTCTGGCGCCGCTCAAGGCTCCGCCATGGTCGAGCAAGGCGCATCGCGAATTGCCATTATGGCGCCGCCCAGCCAGCGTCGTCATCGAAGGCATGATCATCGCGTGTTTGATTGGCGTTCCGCTGGTGATGTTTCTGCGACCGGATCCGGCGATCGCCTTTGCCAAGCGTGATTGGGTCGTGGTCGGCAGCCTGCACAACCTG
The DNA here is from genome assembly GCA_039930065.1 of Dokdonella sp. Taxonomy (GTDB): domain Bacteria; phylum Pseudomonadota; class Gammaproteobacteria; order Xanthomonadales; family Rhodanobacteraceae; genus Dokdonella. The sequence goes on along the minus strand of JBDSPX010000182.1, from coordinate 2,144 downwards.
ACCGGCGAAACGGTGTTTGACGATGCGCTCGAAAGCGCGCTGCGCATCGGCCTCGAACAATCCCGTTACGTCAACGTGCTGCCCGATTTGAAAGTGCGCGACACGATCACGCGCATGCAGCGCGATCCGGACACGACCGAGGTCAATCGCGAAGTCGGCTCCGAGGTGGCGATTCGCGACGGCGCGCGTGCCTTGATCCTGCCAACCATCGCCGAGATCGGCGGCCGCGTCCGCATCACGGCCGAGGTCATCGATCCCAAGACACAAACGACGGTCTATTCCGAAACCGCCGACGGCATCGGCAAGGAATCAATCCTGCCTTCACTCGATACGATCAATAGCCGCCTGCGTGTTCGCCTGGGGGAGGCGCTGGCGACGGTGTCGGATGAGTCACGGCCTCTGGAAAAAGTGGCGACGAAAAATCTCGATGCGCTGAGGGCGTTCTCGCTTGCAACGGAAGCAAATACCAAGGGAGACGTGGTCCAATCAAGTGTTTTATTGAGGAATGCAATCGCGCTGGATCCGGACTTCGCGCGTGCCCGAATCGACCTCGCCGGCGCACTCCTGATTCAGGGGGAGCGTGAGGAGGCCAGGCAGCAGCTCGACAAAGCGCTGAGCGCCGAGAAACGCCTTTCACCGCGTGCCAAATTCATGGCCGAAGCCATGCTCGCCGACTTCGTCTCTCCTGGTGAGGCCCTGCGAAAGTGGAAAGCACTGGCGCTATCGTTCCCCGATTTTTTTCCGGCGCAGGGAGCCTATGGCTACTACGCCTGGACCTATGCAAACGACTATTCGGAAGCGCTTGAAGCAACCCGGCACAACGCGGTTGATCAGAATCCGCACAGGGGCACCGGCTCCTATCTGCTCGGCGTACTGCTGACCGGAACCGAGAACTATTCAGAAGCGGTGCAACAGTTCAAGCTCGCTGAAGGCTTGGGCGTTCATTATCAGAACATGTTCTATGCGGCCGCCTTGGCCGCGCAGAGGAATTTCAAGGAAATTCCGGGGTTGCTTGCTGCGGGGAGATCCGACGAAACCGGGAGTGACCTGCTTACATCGCAGACCTTCCGACTGGCTTTCGCGATTGATCAAGGCAAATGGCAGGATGCACGATCGATGCTGGATGCTCCGAAAGTCCAGCGCGTTCATTTGAGTGATGAGCAGTCTTCGCTGCTCCAGGATGTCGAGCTCGGTGCGAGGATGATTCTGGGTTCCGGTGGCGAACGTGGCAATCCAGGACAACTTTCTGAATGGCTCGGAAAGAAGATCTTGCCTGGCAGCGAAGAAAAGGAGGTTTCGCGAAGCTCGAGTCTGCTGTTCCGTGCATTTCTCGCCAGCCGATACATCGGTGAAGATATTGCATCGCGTCTGGCGGATCGCGTCGACACGAAGCTGATTACCAAGGACTATCCAGACCTAATCAAGCTGCGTGCGCTTGTCGACGCTCAAGGCAAGCTATCCTCCAGATCTCCAGATCTGGATCCCGAAGTGCTAAGAGCGCTCGTCGATGGACGCGAGCTTTACGTGACCCATCTGCTGTTGATGGAAGCGCTGGAGAAAAAAGCTGATTTTCGATCGGCTCGCGAACAAGCCCGATGGATGTCGAGCCATCGCGGCCGAGCATACACACAGGTCAGTTCCAGCTCTGCATTTGTTCCATTTGACATCGCTCAGTCCACGCTCGCGCTGCTCTATGAAGCAGAATATTCCAGTCGCCTCGGGGAGATGGAATCAGCGCGCCGAGTACTCGCAGAATTCGATGCGCAATGGCCGCTTGAAGGTCGCCCGGAGTGGATAACCACGCGCGCACGAAGCCTTCAAGCGAAATTGGCTGAAGAATCCCACTGATCAGTTTCTGAGATTGAGTTTTGGCGTATTCATCGCCATCGCGCTGGCCACAACGGACTCGTTGAGTTGCCCTGATGCGGAGACAAACGCGCTCTTGTCCGCCAATTTGGCGGGCGTAAGACAAGCTGGATTGAGGTTTACGATAGTTTCTGCGTCAACGCCGATGGAGCGCAGCGCCATTGCAGGCTTGCTCTCGAACAATTCGCGAAATGCGTCATCGCTACCCAGCCTCTTCACCAAGGCAGCCGCCTGATCATTCGTCAAAGTCGTATCGCTCATGAATTTTTCCCCTGTGG
>JBDSPX010000181.1:0-3595 GCA_039930065.1 Dokdonella sp. | reverse complement strand
GCCGGGATTGATCAAGTCGTAATACCTGGCCCAGTTCCAGTAGATACCCGGATCGTTGTGGTCGTTGTCGCTGAGGTGCTGATGGCCTTTGATGTCCACGCTGTCGCCGAGCACCATGTGGCCGCTGCTGGAAGCACCCTTGTAGGCGGTTGAGCAAGTGATGCCCGCATAGCGCGCGCAGAACATGCGCACGATGCCCGAGGAGGCGTTGTACATGGCCGTTGTGTACCAACTGCTGTTGCTGACGAATCCCTCGTGCTCAATGCCCAGCGAATAGGGATTGTGTGAGCGTGCGTGCCAGGCTTTGTCGCTTTCGCGAACCAGTTGGGTGATCTGGCCATCGGAACTGCGAACCACATAGTGGGCGCTGGCCTGGCTGGCGGGATTGCGCAACCACGAGATGGCACCGGCGTAGTTGCCCTCGGTCGTATGGATCACGGCTTCACGAATGGCGACGCCGCCTCGTGACGAGTAATTCGGCGACGCCAGCCAGATGGCCGGGGCGTAGTCGGTGCTCAGGATACTGTCGCCGCTCTTGGGTGACCCACTGGCGTCAATCGTCTCCGACTTGTTCTCGAGATGTTCGGTGATCGGATCGACGCGGTACTGATCGGTTTCGATCGTATCGCCCTGCACATCGAGGCGCAGGAAGGGCGCATCCAGCTTGACCAGCATGTCAGGCTCAAACGCCACTTCCCATTTCACCGCACGTTCGGGCACCACGATACCGCGGTCATTGATCACTCGATCGAGGGTGAGCAGCACATCGAAGGCAAAGCTGGCGCGCGCGTAGGACGATACAGAACCCTCGTCGGCAGGATACCCCGCGTAGCGTTCCAGCGCGCCCGCGATCGATGCGATCTCGTCGTCTGCCGATCCGGATAGTTCGCGGTCAAGCAACGCGGCAGCAGCGAGTACGTTGAGCGCTGGATCCGTCATCACCTCCTGTGCGGAGCGCTTCAACAGATCGGCTGCTTCGCCCACTTGATCGGCGAATCCCTCTCCGTGGTACAGGCCCATCAGGCCCCATGCACTCGGCATGTCCTGATGCCGCGAATCCTTGTCCCGCGCATCGGGTCGCAAATTCTGCCAGCGACTCTGGGTGTAGGCGATCGCCTCCAGGGTGCCGCGTGGGATGCGCGGATACTGCGCGTAGGCGCCAGCGAAATAGCTGGCGTAGGGCGCGCGCTCCACACGCATGCGAACTTCTTCTTCGTTCAACGCCGCTTGCAAGGCGCTGTTGTCGCTATCCACCGCGAGCGTTGACGACATCCCCCGCGTATCCCTGGCCTGCGTCTCCCCCGCAACCACAGCACCCAAAATTCCACAGCACAGCAATGCGGCGACCAATGGCCGCTTGTCATTCCCCATCATGTTGAAATCCCCGTTGTAGCAATTACCCCCCGACTGTCGAGCATAGGGTGTCCCGTGCGGCGAGTTCAATCCTGCAGCGCAACATGCTTTTCTAGATGCTTTGATTTCTATGTTTTGTGTGTATTGGTAGACAATTTTTCCGTCTCTCAAGTTTCAGATGCAACCAAAAACGACCGGGAATCGACAGATCGGGGGGACAACCAGCGCTATCGAACATCTTCGCGATTGTCTGTTTCGCCGCGCTATGCCGTCTCGAATTTGCCCGCCTCGATGCGCGGCGTTTGCGCCGAAAGACCGATTGAGTTTTCACGAATGTCCAGCGTATTTCGACGTATTGTAGTTTTACAATTTGCTTGGATATTCGACGGGCCTCGTTACCAGAAGGCATGGGCGAGCCATCTCCTTCTGGATTGCCGGGGCTCTGGATTAGCTATGCCGCTTCGATCGTTGAAGGCTCAACATCAGGCCCCGCATCAAGCTGCGCATGGAAAGTATCGCGATCAAGTTCACCTTCCCAATGCGAGACGACGATGGTGGCGACGCCGTTACCAATCAGGTTGGTCAGCGCGCGTGCCTCGCTCATGAAACGGTCGATGCCAAGGATCAGGGCGAGTCCGGCGACCGGCACGGTCGGTACAACCGTCAGCGTTGCGGCAAGCGTGATGAAGCCGGCACCGGTCACGCCTGAGGCGCCTTTCGAGGTCAGCATGGCGACTGCCAGGAGGCTGATTTTCTGGGTCAGGGTCAGCTCGACGTTGAGTGCCTGAGCGACAAAGATCGCAGCCATGGTCAGATAGATATTGGTGCCATCGAGATTGAACGAGTAGCCACTCGGGATGACCAGGCCGACTACCGATTTCGAGCAGCCGAGGCGTTCGAGTTTTTCCATCATCGGCACCAGAGCGGATTCCGAGGATGAGGTGCCAAGAACCAGGAATAATTCATCGCGGATGTAGCGGACAAATTTGAAAATGTTGAAATCACACAGTCGCGCGATGGTGCCGAGCACGATGACGACGAACAGCGCGCAGGTCAGGTAGAAGCTGCCCATCAATTTCGCCAACGGACCGAGGCTGTCGATGCCGTACTTGCCGATCGTGAACGCCATCGCCCCGCCCGCGCCGATCGGCGCCAAACGCATGATCATGTGCATCATGCGGAAGAACACCTTGGACAGATCCTGGAACAACACGAGGACTGGTTTACCGCGATCACCGAGACCGATCAGGGCAAAGCCGAACAGCAGGCCGACCAGCAGCACCTGAAGCAGATCGCCATTGCCGGTGAAGGCATCGGTGAAAGTCTTCGGAATGATGTCGAGAAGAAACTGCACGCCGCTGCGATCGTGCGCTTGCTTGGCGTAGCTGGCGACGGCTTCCGCATCGAGTTCCGCTGCGGTGACATTGAAACCGGCTCCGGGTTTGAGCGTGTTGACGACGATCAGGCCGATGATCGGGGCGAACGTCGAGACGACCTCGAAATAGAGAATTGCCTTGACCCCGACCCGGCCGACTTTCTTCACATCCGAAACGCCTGCGATGCCGATGACCACGGTGAGAAAGATGATCGGCCCGATCAGCATCTTCATCAGCGCGATGAAACCATCGCCGAGTGGCTTGAGGCGCACGCCAGTTTCGGGGAACAAGTGCCCGACCAATCCACCGATGACGATGGCCGAGAGCACCCAGAGATAGAGATGTCGATGCGAACCACCTGATTTGCCTTGCATGGCCCTGCCTCGATCCGCCAAGTTGCAACACGCGCGACATTAACCTGGAACGTCGCTGCACGGGCAACTCTCTCGGCTGAGAATGCACCCTATCCTCGAGTAAATCGTGCGGAGGAAAACTTTCGATTTCGGCGTCCCGGATGCGACACTACGCGGCCGGTCCATGGCACCCAAGCTTCATCTGACCAACGAAAGCACTCGGTTTCGACATGCTATCCGTCGGCTGCGCAGCTACGATGGCCCGATCGGTATTCTCGCAACCTAATTCTCGCTTCTTGCGTCGACTTTGGACCCGGAACCCCTGCATGCGTTCGAGCTTCTCACCGTCTCTGTTGCAGACTGTCCTGATCGTCGTGCTGCTGGCGTTTGCCTTTCTCGGCACCCGAGCGATCTGGGATCCCGATGAAGGGCGCTACACGAATGTCGGCCTGAACATGCTCGAAAGCGGTGACTGGGTGCATCCGATGCGCAACGCACACATCGGTCACTGGA
>JBDSPX010000180.1:0-2612 GCA_039930065.1 Dokdonella sp. | reverse complement strand
GGGTCGCGACCCGAAGCGAGCAGATCGGGGCGATCAACCACTTCGATATCCGGGCTGACGCCTTCATTTTCGACCGCCCAGTTGCCCTCGGTATCCATGAAGCGGAAAGTCGCCGCGAGAATGATGCCGCCGTCGGCCAGCGATGGGTTGCCCGATATGCCGATCAAACCGCCCCAGGTGCGCGTGCCAATCAGCTTGCCGAGGCCGAGCTTGTGGAAGTAGTACGGCAAGGCGTCACCGCCTGAACTGGCCAGTCCGTTGATGAGCATCGCCTTCGGGCCGTTGTGCGAAAGCAACGGCGTCGCCTGCGGATCGAGGCCGCGACGTTTCCAATAATTGAGCGGTTTGCGCGCGAGAAGCTCAATCATGCGATCGGGAATGAAGCCACCGCCGTTATAGCGATCATCGATGATCAATGCATCCTTGTTCGCGTAGGCGAGCATGCCGCTGAACAATTCGCGATTGCCGTCGACAGCAGTATTCGGCACATGGATGTAGCCGATGCGTCCATCCGACAGGCGATCGACCATCGCGCGGCGCGCGGCGACCCAATCGGCATAGCGCAGGTTGAGTTCGGAGGTCAGCGTCTCGACGCGAATCATGCGCGCGCCGTTTGCCTGCGCTCGCGAATTGATGGCCAGATCAACTTTCTGGCCACCCTTGCCTTGCAGCAATTGATAGAAATTCTTGACCGTACGCGCATCGACACCATCAACCGCCGTGATGAATTCACCCTCGCGTATCTTTACGCCTGGCGCGGCCAGCGGCGACCGATTGCGCTCATCCCAATCCTTGCCGGCAAAGATTTTCGCGATGCGGAAATAACCCGAAGCATCAGCAACGATTTCGGCACCCAGCAGACCGCCCGGCGTGCGCTCGATCTTCGGCTGATCGCCTTGCTGCACATAGACATGTCCGGAGCGGACCTCGCCAGCCAGCTCCTGGAACAGATAGTCGAGATCCTGGCGCGTTGCGACGTAGGCAACCAGCGGCTCGTAACGCGCTCGGACGGCGTTCCAGCGATCGATGCCGCCGTGCATGCCGGGATCGTAAAACCAGTCGCGCAGGATGCGCCAGCCGTCGACAAATTCCTGATGCCATTCGCGCGGCGGATCAACCAGCAATTTCAACTGCGACAGATCGAGGGCGAGTTTGGATGGATCCTGATCGGCTTTGGTTTCCAGTCGTGCGAACTTGCCGCTGAACTGGACAACGACATGTTTGCCGTCCGCAGCCACGCGGTAATCACCGAGGCCTGCGGCAATCGTGACATCCTTTTCGGCATCAAGCGCCAGTTTGCGCAGCTCGAAGTTGCCATCGCCGCGACCGCCTGCCGACACGCCATAGAACACCGCATCGTTGCTCGCCTGCAGTTTTTGATAATTGCCATTGGCCGTCTTGAGCGCCTGCTCGCGACCGATCATGCCGTTGAGATCGACGCGCATGCCGCCCGATGCGTCCGTCTTCGGCGCGCTCTCGGGTTTTGCCGCTGCTTTCTCTTCATCGCGATTGAGGAAAGGACCGTCGGCCGCCAGGCTGACCGCGTAAATGCGCGTTGCATTGGCGTAGAGGTAATTCTGCTCGTAAGCGCTGAATTGCAGCTGGAAATCACGATTGGACAGGAAGTACAGCCAGCGTCCATCCGGATCGAAGGCCGGACTGAACGCACTCGACGTCGGCTCGGTGACCGCCGTTCGCGATCCATCCTTGAGCGAATACATCCAGATCTGCGAGAGGCCCGCATCATTCTCAAGCGTATACGCCAGCCAGCGACCATCCGGCGACCAACGGTATTCAGTAATGTCCTCATGACGACTGCTGTCGACCTCGCGCGTGTCGCCGCTCTCGGCATCGACGATACGCAAACGCTGGCGCTTGTCGGCATAGGCGAGATGATGGCCATCCGGCGAGAAGATCGGCGCAAAGCGCCAGATATCGCCATCGCGGGTCACGCGTTTCGGCGCGCCGCCGGCGAGATCCTGCGAATAGATTTCATACTCGCCGCTGGCATCCGAGAGATACGCCACGCGTTTGCCGTCTGGCGACAGCGTGACGCCGAGTTCGCGCGCGTCGGGCGTGTGCGAAAGATTGCGGATATCAGGCTCTTTGCCGGTGAGTCGGAACAATTCGCCGCGCGCCGCGAAGACGATCGTGCTCGCATCCTCGTTCAGATCGAAGGACTCGACCTGTGCGGCAACATTTTTCCAGATCGGCAGCGTTTGCGGAAAATCACCGGTGACCCGGATCGGCACTTCGCTGGCTTGCGCGGTCTGCGGATCGAAACGCCAGATCGCGCCACCGTTCTCGAAGACGATTGCGTCCTTGCCGGCACTCGGCCAGAGCACATCGAAATCGGTGAACGCGGTCACTTGGCGCGCCTCGCCGCCAGCAGCCGGCATCGCGAAGAGGTTCATGATCGCGTTGCGATCGGACGTGAAGTAGACCGTATTGCCGATCCACATCGGCTGGTTGTCAGTGGACGGATTGTCGGTCAGGCGCCTGGATGTGTTGTTGACCAGATCGTAGGTCCAGACATCCTGCGCGCGCCCGCCGCGATAGCGCTTCCAGCTGCGAAACTCGCGATCGATCGGCGTGTAGACATAGCTCTTGCC
>JBDSPX010000179.1:0-5583 GCA_039930065.1 Dokdonella sp. | reverse complement strand
CGGAAGATCGAATGGTCGACGATCACGTAGCTACCCGGAACTTCGACTCGGAACTCGGCCATCATCGCGCCGCCCGACGGGATCAGCGTGGTCTGCACGTTTTCCTGATAGTGGGTGCCGCCTTCGTACCAGACCTTGTCAAAGATCTCGCCGATGACATGGAAGCTGGAGACCAGGTTCGGGCCGCCGTTGCCGACAAACAGACGCACCGTTTCGCCGGTCTTCGCCTTCAGCGCCTTCTCATTGATCAACGAGCCTTCCGAACCATTGAACAGGACGTAGGTCGGGTTTTCATCAATGGCCTTCTGCATGTCGAAAGGCTGCAGTCCCTTCTCGCGGTATTTTCCGACCGTGTAGAAGTCGCCCTGCATGACGTAGTACTCATGATCCACCGGCGGCAAACCTTCCGGCGGCTCGACCAGGATCAAGCCATACATGCCGTTGGCGATGTGCATGCCGACCGGCGCCGTCGCGCAGTGATAGACGAACAGGCCGTGATTGAGCGCCTTGAAGGTGAACTGGGATTCGTGACCCGGCGCCGTGAAGCTCGACGCAGCACCGCCACCCGGTCCTGTTACACCGTGCAGATCGATATTGTGCGGCATTTTCGAATCGGGACGATTCTTCAAATGAAACTCGACCGTGTCGCCTTGACGAACGCGGATGAAGCTGCCCGGCGTTGTGCCACCGAACGTCCAGAACGTATAACGCACGCCTTCGGAGATTTCGAGTTCAAGTTCGTGCACTTCAAGCTCGACGATGACCTTGGCCGGCGCGTGACGCCCGGTCGCGGGAGGAACGTGTGGCGGGCTCGTCAAAACCGCATGGATCGGCTCGCCTTGCGGAGGACCGAAGTCGCCCTTGGCCGATCCGCCGGTGTCGGCTTTTGTTGAAGCGGCAGTACCTGCAGCATTCGCGGTCGACTCGCCGCCTCCTGAGCAAGCGCTCAACATGAATGCGGCCAAGGCCAGTGTCAGCAATCCGGTTTTCATCGCAACTTCCCTCAAGAGATTTACTCGATGTTTTGGATACTAGACTACCGAACGCCCCCTCGCCTTGACCCCGATCAAGTCCAGACGAACTGCACCTCGTGCGGCAAGGCGCCGCATACTGCGCGCGACTTGATCGACGTCAAGGGCAGATTGCGTGTCACTCTTCACCATACCCGCGAATGACTACGAGGATCGCAATGCAATCCGTGGAAACCTACAACGACAAAGTCGTCCGCCAATTCACCATCGCCACGATCTTCTGGGGTGTGGTCGGCATGACGGTTGGTCTGTTCATCGCCGCGCAATTGGCCTGGCCCGCGCTCAATTTCGATATCGCCTGGCTCAGCTATGGCCGTCTGCGTCCGCTGCATACCAATGCGGTGATCTTCGCGTTTGGCGGCAGCGGCTTGTTTGCGACATCCTATTACGTAGTCCAGCGCACCTGTCACGTGCGACTTTTCTCTGATCGCCTGGCCGCATTCACGTTCTGGGGCTGGCAAGCGGTGATCGTCGCCGCGGTGATCACCCTGCCAATGGGGCTGACCCAGAGTCATGAATACGCCGAATTGATCTGGCCGATTGATCTATTGCTGACCGCAGTCTGGGTCAGCTATGCCGTGGTCTTTTTCATGACGATCGCCAAGCGACGCGTACGCCATATCTACGTGGCGAACTGGTTCTATGGCGCCTACATCCTGACCATTGCCGTATTGCACATCTTCAACAACCTGCAGATCCCGGTGTCGTGGACCGAGTCCTACCCGGTCTATTCGGGTGCGGTCGATGCGATGGTGCAATGGTGGTATGGACACAACGCGGTCGGCTTCTTCCTGACCGCAGGCTTCCTCGGCATCATGTACTACTACGTGCCCAAGCAGGCGCAGCGCCCGGTGTACTCGTATCGTTTGTCTGTCGTGCACTTCTGGGCACTGATCTCGATCTACATGTGGGCCGGTCCGCATCACCTGCACTACACCGCACTGCCGGACTGGGCGCAATCGATCGGCATGGTGTTCTCGCTGATCCTGCTTGCGCCGAGTTGGGGCGGCATGATCAACGGCATGATGACGTTGTCGGGCGCCTGGCATAAGTTGCGCACCGATCCGATCCTCAAATTCATGATCGTCTCGTTGTCGTTCTACGGTATCGCCACCTTCGAGGGACCGATGATGTCGATCAAGACCGTCAACGCGCTCTCGCACTACACCGACTGGACGATCGGCCACGTGCACGCCGGCGCACTCGGCTGGGTTGCCTTCATCACGATTGGCGCGATCTACAGCATGTTGCCGAAACTCTACGGTGCCGAACGCATGTACTCGATCAAGGCGATCGATGCGCATTTCTGGATCGCCACGATCGGCATCGTTCTCTACATCACCGCGATGTGGATTGCCGGTGTCATGCAGGGCCTGATGTGGCGCGCGACGAATCCCGATGGAACCCTGACCTACACCTTCATCGAATCGGTACGCCAGACCTATCCGTACTACGTCACCCGTTTCTTCGGCGGGTTGTTGTTCCTCAGCGGCATGCTGATCATGGCCTGGAACGTGCGCAAGACCTGTCTTGCGGGCACGGGCGCTCCGCTGGTCCGCGTTCCCGCGCCGGCCCACGCCTGAGGAGAAGACCGATGAAACATGAAGTCATTGAAAAAAATATCGGCCTGATGGCGATCCTCATCATCGTGGTGATCGCGATGGGTGGACTCGTTGAAATCGTACCGTTGATGTTTCAGGCGCAGACGATTACCGCAGCACCGGGCGTGAAACCCTATCCACCGCTACAACTGGCCGGGCGCGACATTTTCGTCCGTGAAGGCTGCGTCGGCTGCCATTCGCAGATGATCCGAACGTTGGCCTCGGAAACCCAACGCTACGGGCCGTATTCGATCGCCGGCGAATCAGTTTACGACCGCCCGTTCCTTTGGGGCTCCAAGCGCACTGGCCCAGATCTGGCCCGTGTCGGCGGGCGCTATTCGGATGACTGGCATCGCGTGCATCTGAAGAATCCGCGCAACGTCGTGCCGGAATCGAACATGCCGGGCTACCCGTGGCTCAGCGAAGCGCTGGTCGATCCGAAACTCGTCGAAACCAAGATGCGCACGCTGGCGTGGATGGGCCATCCGTACACCGAGGCGGATTTCGCCAGCATCAAGGAAAGCGTCGTCGGCCAGACCGAACTCGATGCCTTGATCGCCTATCTGCAAGGGCTCGGCGTCAAATCCACCGATGCTGTAACCACGGAGGCCAAGCCATGATTTCCGGAATCCTGACCAGCATCCTGCTTGCCACCTTTATCGGCCTGTGGTTCTGGGCCTGGAGTCGTCGCAGGAACGACGATTTCAACGAGGCAGCCCATCTTCCGCTTGAGGAAGACAGCCGACCCGCCGCTGAGGATCGCTCATGAGCAATGGATGGAGCGTCTATGTGATCGCGTTGACCGCGATCAACCTGATCGGCCTGATCTGGTTGTTGCTGGCAACAGCGGCAAAGCCAAAAAACGACAAGCCCGCCAGCGACGTGACGGGTCACGTCTGGGATGGCGACATCGAGGAACTCAACAATCCGTTGCCGCGCTGGTGGTTTGTATTGTTCGTTCTCACCTTCATTTTCGGCTTCGGCTATCTGGCTCTATATCCGGGTCTCGGCATCTGGAAGGGCACACTGGGCTGGACCTCCGGTGGAGAGGTCAAGGAAGAACTTGACGCGACCCACGCCAAACTCGAATCGCTCTACGCCGGTTTCCGCAATCGGCCGCTGTCTGCCTTGGCCGATGATCCGGCCGCCGTCAAAGTCGGCCGCAATGTATTTGCCAACAATTGCGCGGCATGCCACGGCTCGGATGCGCGTGGAGCAGTCGGCTATCCGAATCTTGTCGATGCTGATTGGCTGTATGGCGGCGATGCCGAGACCGTGCTCGCAAGCATCATGAATGGCCGTCACGGCATGATGCCCTCGATGTCTGCGACTCTGCCCGGCAACGGCATCGAGGAAGTCGCCAACTATGCGCTGAGTCTGTCCGGACTCGACCACAGCGAACGTCTCGCCGCAGCAGGCAAGCCGAAATTCGAAACGATTTGCGCAGCCTGTCACGGCGTCGAAGGCAAGGGCAATCACGCACTCGGCGCACCAAACCTGACCGACGACATCTGGCTGCATGGCAATGCCACCGCCGCCAGCATCAGCCAGATCATCATCCACGGTACCGGCGGCGTGATGCCTGCCTGGGGACCGATTCTCGGCGAGGATCGCGCCCGTCTCGCCGCTGCATGGATACTCGCCCAAGCGAAGACGTCAGCGGAATCCGAACAGGGAGATCAGTCCCGGACGGGAGCCTCGCCATGAGCACGTATCGCCCACCCGCCGGAGCGCTTCGTCCGCAACCAGAAGGCTATCCGGACTCGATGGTTCGGCGGATTGGCTCGGTAGTCTGGCCGTCTTTCTTCGCCGCGGGCGTCGCAACGATTGTATTTTTTGCCGTGGTTGATCCGATTGCCCTCGCTACGATTACCTGGCCGGATATCGAGATCACACGACTGGCCGGCTATTCGATCGGATTTTTCATGTTCTGGTTGTGCACAATTTCGGCGTGCCTGTTCACCGCGGTGATGATCGCGCCGCCACTTCCGGCACAGAAGTCGCTTGCTCATCGAGATGGACGTGAATGATTTTTGCCAATGGTTGGCGGCTGGCAATGATGGGGCTGGGTTGAATGGTGACTCTGCGGTTTCATTGCGCTTGAGTGCTTGGAGGCGAAGAGCCTGGCGCTCATGCTTGCGACCAAACGACCTCACTAGTCTTGATGTTCCAAAGCACGCTCCTTCGGAGCGCGGCATCCCTGCGTTTTTTCACTCGCCTCCGGCGAGCGAGTCACTTTCTCTTGCGTGGCCAAGAGAAAGTAACCAAAGAGAAGGCCACCCCGATGCAGCGGTCTCCGGGCTCCTGCCCTCCGACTGCGCGAAGCGGTTCCGGGGTTGGCTGACAGTCCATCCTTGGACTGGTAGCCAACTGGCTCGCATCCATGCGAGCCACCCTTCGGGCTTTTCCTCCACCACTTCGCCGCCGCAAAGGGGGCCCGTTAACTGCGCATCCTGCGCAGCCAAGACAAAGCAGCTCTCGATACCTATCGGCGTTGCTCCCAGATTTCCTTCTCCCGTGCAGCGGGAGAAGGTGCCGACGGCGGATGAGGGATCTTTTGGTTTTGACTTTGGCTCTGGCGCGCACGCGAGAGCATGGATACTCGAGGTAGAGCAACGCAGGGAGCGGTTGCCGGATGCGCGCTTCCGGGGTCCCCTCGATCGCGGCGAGACTGCGGAGGAGAAGTCCGAAGGATGGCCCACACGATGTGGGCCAGTTCGACGCCAGTCCAGGGATGGACTGTCGGCGAACCCCGCAGCAGGCTCGCGCACCTGGAGCACAGGGACTGTGCGCAAGGCGCGAATGTGGGGTGGCCTTTCTCTTGGTGCCTTCTCTTTGGCCATGCAAAGAGAAGACACTCGCTCGCCGGAGGCGAGTGAAAAAAGGCAGGGATGCCGCGCGACGAAGGAGCGTGCTCTTAGCAAAAAGCAGAGGCACTGGGCCCCTGCCTG
>JBDSPX010000178.1:0-14230 GCA_039930065.1 Dokdonella sp. | reverse complement strand
GGCAAGACCTTTGATCTCGCCAGCCATCGCGGGCATTGGGTCGTGGTCAACTTCTGGGCCACCTGGTGTGCGCCGTGCATCGCCGAGATGCCCGAGTTATCGGCTTTCATCAAGGCGCGCAAGGACGTTGATGGCATCGGCCTCGCTTTCGAAGATACCGAGCGCCAGGAGATCGTCGATTTCCTCAAGCAGAATCCGGTCGAGTATCCGATCGCGCAGGTTGATGTTGACAATCCGCCAGCCGATTTCGAAGTGCCTCGCGGCTTGCCGACGACCTATCTGATCGCGCCGGATGGCAGCGTCGCCAAACAGTTCCTCGGTCCGATCAAGGACAAGGATCTCGAAACCGCGATCGCTGCGGCGAAGCCTGCGAAGAAACATTGAGGTCACCATGGCCTGCGCGATCTTCCATATCTCAGGTCATGTGCAAGGCGTCTCGTTCCGCGCCGGAACACGCGCGCAAGCATTGCGGCTGCGCATCAGCGGGCATGCCCGCAACTTGCGTGACGGGCGCGTTGAAGTGGTCGCGCAAGGGGACAGCGAAGCATTGGCCACGCTGGAACACTGGTTGCAGCACGGTCCGATCGGCGCGCGCGTTGACGCTGTCGAGCGCGAAGACGTTCCGCAGCAAGCACTGAGCGGGTTCTACACGCGCTGACTGATCGCGATGATTGACTCGGCTCCACATTTCAGGAGGAGCCGAGTCCAGCCCAATGCGCGCTACGCCTCGATCTCATCCTTGAACGCATCGATGGGAATGCACGCGCACATGATGTTCTTGTCGCCGTAAACGTTGTCGACACGGGCGACCGGCGGCCAGTATTTCTGTTGCTTGAGCGAAGGCAGCGGAAACACAGCCAGCTCGCGCGGATAGGCGTGTGTCCATTCGCTGCCGGCGACCATGGCTGCGGTATGTGGCGCGTGCTTGAGCGGATTGTCTTCGCGATCGAGCTTGCCTTCCTCGACGGCGCGGATCTCGTCGCGAATCTGGATCATCGCATCGATGAAGCGGTCGAGTTCGTGCAGCGATTCGCTCTCGGTCGGTTCGACCATCAGCGTGCCCGACACCGGGAAACTCAAGGTCGGCGCGTGGAAGCCGAAATCGATCAGACGTTTGGCAACATCCTCCGCGCCGATTCCTGTTGCGTCCTTGAGCGGGCGCAAATCAAGAATGCATTCATGGGCGACGAGCCCGTTGCGGCCGGTGTAGAGGGTTGCATAATGCGGGGCCAATCGCTTTGCAATGTAGTTGGCGTTGAGCAGGGCGACCTGGGTGGCCTTGCGCAAGCCGGTTGTGCCCATCATGGTGATGTACATCCACGAAATCGGCAGGATGCTCGCGCTACCGAAGCTCGCGGCCGATACCATGCCGACATCACCTTCGCCGCCCATTACGCGCGGCAGAAACTCGGCGAGATGCGACTTGACCGCACACGGCCCGACCCCCGGACCGCCGCCGCCATGCGGAATGCAGAAGGTCTTGTGCAGGTTCAGATGCGAAACATCCGATCCCCACTTGCCGGGCTTGGCCACACCGACGAGCGCGTTGAGATTGGCGCCGTCCGTATAGACCTGACCACCGTGTTGGTGGACGGCTTCGCAGATCGCGACGACATCTTCCTCGAATACGCCATGCGTGGACGGGTAGGTGATCATCAATGCAGCGAGACGATCTGAATATTTCTGCGCTTTTTCACGAATATCATCGACATCGACATTGCCATCCTTGTCGCAACGCGTGACGACGACGGTCATGCCACACATCTGTGCCGATGCCGGATTGGTGCCGTGTGCGGATTCGGGAATCAGGCAGATATCGCGATGACCTTCGCCGCGCGAGCGGTGATACGCGCGGATCGCGAGCAATCCCGCAAATTCACCTTGAGCGCCCGAATTCGGCTGCAGACTGACCGCGTCGTAGCCGGTGATCTCGACCAGCATCGCTTCGAGTTCATCAATCAGTTGCTTATAGCCGATGGCCTGATCGGCGGGCGCGAGCGGGTGGATGTTGGCGAACTCGGGCCAGGTCACCGGAATCATCTCGGCGGTCGCGTTGAGTTTCATCGTGCACGAACCGAGCGGGATCATCGTGCGATCCATGGCCAGATCCTTGTCGGCCAGCGCGCGCATGTAGCGCAGCAGTTCGTGCTCGCTGTGATGGGTATTGAACACCGGGTGTTGCAGGAACGGCAATTGGCGCAGCAATGCAGCGGGGAGGGCGTCGGCGGTTTCCCGATCGACCGAATCGATATCTCCAGGATTCACGCCGAACACATTGGCGATGACCTTGAGATCTTCGCGCGTGGTCGTCTCGTCGATGCTGATACCGATGTTGTTGGCGTCGATGGCGCGCAAGTTGATGCGTGACTCACGAGCCTTGGCGTGCAGTGCTGCGGCATCGACCCCGGTGACATGCAAGGTATCGAAGAAATCAGTGCCGACCGTGTTGCCGGCCTTGCGCAAAACGCTCGCGAGGATCGATGCGAGACGATGCGTACGCCGCGCAATCCGCGTCAAACCGTCGGGGCCGTGATAGACCGCATACATGCTTGCCATCACCGCGAGCAAAACCTGCGCCGTGCAAATGTTCGAGGTGGCCTTTTCGCGGCGGATATGTTGCTCGCGGGTCTGCAAGGTCAGGCGATACGCTGGCTTGCCTTCGGCATCGATCGAGACGCCGATCAAGCGACCCGGCATCGAGCGCTTGTAGGCATCACGGCAACCCATGAACGCGGCATGCGGGCCGCCGAATCCGAACGGTACGCCAAAGCGCTGGCTGTTGCCGATGACAATATCGGCACCCCATTCACCGGGTGCCCGGATCAGCGTCAAGGCAAGCAGGTCGGCCGCAAGCGCCACTAGCCCGCCGCGCGCATGCGTGGCATCGGCGATTGCGGAGTAATCGTTGATCTGCCCGAACGTGTTCGGGTACTGCAGCAACACACCGAAGCTGTCGACGTTGGCCGCTTCGGCGTCATCACCGATATGCAGCTCGATATCGAGTCCGTCGGCGCGTGTGCGCACGACTTCAAGTGTCTGCGGATGCACGGCGTTCGAAACGAAAAACACATTCGATTTTGATTTCGCCGAACGTTTGGCCAGAGTCATCGCCTCGGCCGCCGCGGTTGCCTCATCGAGCAATGAGGCGTTGGCGATTTCCATCCCGGTCAAATCGGCAACCATGGTCTGAAAGTTGATCAAGGCTTCCAAGCGGCCTTGCGAGATCTCGGCCTGATACGGCGTGTAGGCCGTATACCACGCGGGATTTTCCAGAATGTTGCGCAGGATGACGTTCGGCGTGTGCGTGCCGTAATAGCCCTGGCCGATGAAGCTGCGCAAGACGTCGTTCTTGTCCGCGATCTTGCGGATTTTGGCCAGCGCTTCGACTTCGGTGATCGCAGCCGGGAGGGCCAGTGATGCCGGTGATTTGATCTTGGCCGGCACGATCGCGTCGGTCATCGCGTCGAGCGAATCACGGCCGAGGATCTTGAGCATCGAGGCAATCTCGGCGTCATTCGGACCGATATGGCGTTCGACAAAGGCCGAATGGTTTTCGAGATCGCGCAGAGAAAGCGAAGCAGGCTGGTTCATGAGTTGGGCGTCCAAAAATCGCGCGCGAAGCCGCACGCCTGGCGCCCCTCTGTCCTTTTGCCTGAGAGTTTGGAAGCGATGACCTGCCTCTTGCCCCTTCGGCGCCGGTTCATGCCGAAAACGGCAGTCGGTCTCTCCAGAGTTGTCTGCGCGCGGAGGTATTGGGGCCTGAGCGATTACGGGCGTTGCGCCTTCGGCAGCAGTTTTATCTGCTTCTCCCACCGCGTGTAACGGCGCGAATGATACTCGGGTTTTCGTCTCGTTGGGCAGCCGATGATCGTAGCGTCAGGCCTGCCGAAATCGCATCGCAAGGTTCGACTGCGATTACTCGATGCCGAGCTTTTCCAGACGATAGCGTAGCTGGCGCAAGGTCAGACCGAGTTGCTTGGCCGCGGCGGTGCGGTTCCAGCGCGTCGCCTCGAGCGCCTTGGTGATCACCGCGCGTTCGGTTTCGGCGACAGTGGCAGCAAGATCACCGCTGTAAGCGGAATCAGGAAGCATGAAACCCGAAAAAGGCTCGGGATCCGCCGCGCGACCCGGTGAATGATGGTGGGACGAAACAGGGCGGGTCGGCATTCCGGTTTCACCCGTTCCGCCAGCTGCGGCGCTCGGCACACGCGCAACCAGGCGCATGTCGTCGGCGCTGATCGAGCCATCCTCGCAAAGCGCAACGGCGCGTTCGAGGATGTTTTCGAGTTCGCGCACATTGCCGGGGAAATCATAGGCGTTCAGTGCGCGCACGGCGTCGGGTGTCAATCGGGCTGGAGCGCGATCGGAATCCCGTCCGAGCCGGTCAAGGATGCGACTGGCAAGCAGCGGGATGTCATCGCGGCGTTCGCGCAAGGGCGGCACGCGCAATTCGATCACGTTGATTCGATAGAACAAATCCTGGCGGAATGCGCCAAGATCGACCAAGCGCGCGAGATTCTTGTGCGTGGCCGAGAGGATGCGCACATCGACGGCCACTTCGGCACGTGCGCCGATCGGGCGTACCGCCTTTTCCTGGATCACGCGCAGCAGCTTGACCTGCATGTGCAGGGGCAGTTCGGCGACTTCATCGAGGAACAAGGTGCCACCGTCGGCGGCCTGGAACAGGCCTTCCTTGTCGGCGTGCGCTCCGGTAAAGCTGCCCTTGCGATGGCCGAAGAACTCGCTTTCCATCAGTTCGGAAGGAATCGCGCCGCAGTTGACCGGCACAAAGGGCGCCGCGGCACGCGGACCCATTTCGTGGATCAGGCGCGAGGCCAGCTCCTTGCCGACGCCGGATTCGCCAGCGACATAGACCGGCGCCTGGCTGCGCGCGACCTTGGCGATCGTGGCGCGCAGTTCCTTCATCGGTTCGGATTCGCCGATGAGCTTGGAGCTGCTCGCGTCGACGTTCGCCTTCTTCGCCTCGGACAAGCGCAATGCGGTCTGCACGAGCCGGCGCAAGACATTGATATCAACCGGTTTGGAGACAAAGTCAAACGCGCCAGCCTTGAGCGCAACCACGGCGGCATCGACATTGCCATACGCCGTGATCATGGCGACCGGCGTATCGGGGTATTGGGCGGCGATCAGCTCAATGATTTCGTGACCGGTGCCATCGGGCAGGCGCATGTCGGTGAAGCACAATGCGTATCGTGTTTCGGCCAGACGTTGTTTGGCCTCACTGACCGTCGCAGCCGATTCGACAACAAGCCCCATGCGACCCAAGGTCAGGGTCAGCAGCTCACGAATGTCCCGCTCGTCGTCAATTACCAGGGCGTATTGTTTGCTCATACCTTCATTCGGTGCGCATGCGTCTCGACACTCAAGGTTAGTCTGCGCAGCGTGGGAAGGCAAAGGATAACCGCGGGTCTACCCCTGATTCGCATTGCGTGTGTGGCGATCGAGGCGCCGATCAAGGTGATGGATCGAAGCCGTTGGCGAAGATTCGATCCGATGCGGGAGCGGTGTTCGCGGCGGCGCTGTTGTTCTCGGTGTTCGGATCGCTGGTCGGTGAATTGACCACGGCCGTGACCGAGTTCGACAACACGCCGCTCGTGCCCGCTGCGACCGTGGCATTGACGGTGTAGGTGACATGGCTACCGCTCGGCAGGCTGATTGCCTGCGAAATGTTTCCACTGCCGCCCGAAGTGCAGGTAGAGCCGCCGCTCGCGGCACACGACCACGTGGTACCGATATAGGCGGCAGGAAAAGCATCAACGATGATCACGCTCGGCGCGTTGGCCGGGCCGGCGTTGCCGATCGTGATCGTGTGACTGAGTGCAGCACCTGGCGTGTACAAGGCGGGCGTGGTGCTGATCGAAGCCGACACGTCGGCATTGCTGGCCGCGGCTTGGCAGTTGACCACGGCCCTGATCACCCAGTCGCCGGAAACGAGGAAGGATTCCGAAGTCCGCCACTCGTACGTATTGCCGCTGATCCGCGCGTAGATGGCATTGCGCCCATTGACGATGCCGTTGGCATCGACGGCGAGACTCGGTCCACTTGCCGGAGTGTTTTCAGAAAACGTGTACGCAATGACAAACGTTTCATTGCTCGTCACCGGAACGGTCAGGGGCGCCGTGTTATTTTCGTCGAGGAAGCGGTATTCGTTGATGACGCCGTCACTGAGCAAGGGCCCAGTGATCTGCTGTGCCAACATGCCCGGCGTCGGATACGTTCCTGATCGGTAGATGTCGATCGAATCGCCGAGCAACTGGCCGCTGCCTCCGGTATTCGAGAGCCAGAAGATTTGCACCGCGACAATATTTCCGTCGCAAGGCGAGGTCAGCCAACTTGCGCCTTTCTCGCCTGTGACGAATCCACCTTCAATGATGGCGCTGCCGAAATCGGTGAGCGAATCGTTTTGCACGGTCATTTCCGCTGCCGATGCCGAGCCTGCCAGCAACGTCGCGAGCAGGCTGGTTGTGAAAAGCTTCATCGACGCGCCCCTGGCTCCCCTCGGAAACCCAAGCCTACGCCGGTGCATCGATGGTTGATCGGTACGCCGTCACACTACCAATCAGGTTTTCGATCGCCAGATCAGGCTGGCAAAGCGTCCACTCTGCGGATTTTCCCGATAGGAAAAAAAGCGCACATCGCCGCGCGTATCGAAATTGCCACCGCTCACGTGTGTGATGCCGACCGTGGCAAGTCGCCTGCGCGCCAACCCAGGAAGATCGCATTGCCAGTGGCCCGGACGCGTTGCTGCAAATACGTGGGCAGCGCCTGGATCAACGTCGACGAAGGCTTGGCGAACCTCCTCGCCGATTTCATAGGATGCTGCGCCGATCGATGGGCCGAGCCAGGCGAGCACCCGCGCGGGATCGGCATCGAGACGCTCGATCGTGGATTCGAGAATGCCGGCAGCCAGTCCGCGCCAGCCGGCATGCGCCACAGCAATTGCGTGGCCGTCTTGCGTGCAGAACAGAACCGGCAGGCAATCGGCGCTGAGCACCGCCAGCACGACATCATCCGCACGTGTCAGCGCGGCATCGCCTTCCGGTTCCAGCGCCAGACAGGCGTCATCGGCGTCGATGACCGAGGTGCCATGAACCTGTCGCATCCAGAGTGGATCGGAGGGCAAATTCAAGGTTTGAACCAGCGAGGCGCGATTGGCCGATACCGCGTCGCCATCGTCGCCACACCGATTGCCGAGATTGCAGCGATCAAACGGTGGCTTCGAGACACCCGGAGTCTGCCGCGTGGTGATTCGCGCTTGCACACGGGCCGGCGCCGGCCAGTCCGGAACCAGCCACGGCTCGATCGCGGCGCTGCTCATCCGGCTTGTGAATCCTCACGTACTGTGCGGATCAAGGCAGTCATGTCGGCCGGACGTTCGACTTCGACCGCCATGGTCTCGCCACTGCCCGGATGGACAAATTCGAGTTTCTCCGCATGCAAGGCCTGACGACGGAAGCCGCGCAGCGCCTCGATCAACTCAGGCGTCGCCGCCTTGGGCAGGCGCAGGTTGCCATAACTCAGATCGCCGACGATCGAATGGCGCAGATGCGCCATGTGCACGCGAATCTGATGGGTGCGTCCGGTTTCGAGGCGGCATTCGACCAGGGTCATGGCGCGAAATTTTTCGCGTACACGGTAGTGCGTGACTGCATCACGCCCATCCTCGCGGATCGCCTGGCGCAAGCGGTCCACCGGATGGCGACCAATCGGCTGATCGATCCTGCCACCCGCGACCATCGTTCCGTAGAGCAGTGCTTCGTACTGGCGATGCACGGTGCGTGCGGACAACTGCTCGACCAGGCTGGTATGCGCGCGCAAGCTGCGTGCGACGACCATCAAGCCCGAAGTGTTCTTGTCCAGGCGATGCACGAGACCAGCGCGCGGAATGCCTGCCAGCTCCGGATCGTAGTGGAGCAGGGCATTCTGCAGGGTGCCATCGGGATTGCCTGCGCCTGGATGCACAATCAGACCGGGCGGTTTATTGACGACAATCAGATCGGCATCCTCAAAGCGGATGTCGAGCGCGATGTTTTCAGGGCTTGCATTGACTTCGCGCTGCATGCGCACCTTGAGTTCGACCGCTTCGCCGCCGTGCACGATATGCCGGGGAATGACGACTTCGCCATTCAACAGCACGTCACCAGCCTTGATCCAGGTACTCAGACGCGAGCGCGAATAATCGGGGAAGAGGTCCGCAAGGGCGGCGTCGAAACGTCGGCCAGCGGATTCGAGCGGGATGCTGGCGTTCAGCGTGGAATTGGCTGTGTTCATCGTTGTCGTTTGAGAGAGCGGGCGGGAAACTCCGCGATACGGGGCCTCCAGCGGAGTTAAGGGCGCTCAACCGCCGATTGTCGCAAAATCGACTGTTCACCACGTTTCCATAACGGGGATTTGATCAGCGCTTCACAGGTTCGGGTTATGATCGCGGACTTCCATCATCGCAGAGCCCCCCTCCGCATGCGAGTTTCCCGTCAATTCCGGGTTGTTTCCCGTTTCTCATTCGTGCTCCTCGCCGTATTTCTCATCGGCGGATGCTCCCTGTTCAACAAAAACAAGGCTGACCCGCTTGAAACCGGCACGGTCGAGCAGCTCTACGCCAAGGGCAAGGCCGACAATGAGCAGGGTAATTACGATCGAGCGGTGAAAACCTTCACCCGCTTGATCGCGCGTTTTCCGTTCGGTCCCTACACCGAGCAGGCTCAGCTCGACGAGGCCTGGGCGCAGTTCAAGATGAACAAGCCCGATGACGCGTATTCCACGGTCAACCGCTTCATCAAGACCTATCCTGCGCACAAGCACATCGACTACGCCTACTACCTGCGCGGTTTGATCAATTTCGATCGCGAGGAAGGCTTGCTGGAACGTTATGCCGGTCTCGACATGACACAGCGCGATCAGGCTTTCGTGCGTCAGTCCTTCGATGATTTCGCCGCGCTGATAAAGCGCCATCCGGAAAGCCGCTACGCCGCCGATGCCAAGCAACGCATGGTCTTTCTGCGTGATGGGATGGCTCAGGCCGAGCTCAACGTGGCCTTGTTCTATCTGCGTCAAGGCGCGTATGTCGCTGCGTCCAACCGTGCCAAGACCATCCTCGAAACCTATGACGGATCGCGTCAGGTCGGCGATGCATTGGCCATCCTGGTCAAGTCGTACCACGAGCTCGGTCAGGACAAACTCTCTGCCGATTCCGAACGCGTGCTCAAACTCAACTATCCCGATCACCCTTCGCTGTCACGCGAATGGCCGGTCTGGCGTTCGACCTGGTGGAAGCTGGTGCCGCTTTCCAACCGTGGCGCGAAACCTCTGACCGCGGGTCGTTAGGCCAGCAGTGATCAGTCCCAGCCTGAGGTGATCGGATAGCGTCGCTCGCGGCCAAACGCGCGACGCGACACCTTCGGCCCCGGTGCCGATTGTTGCCGCTTCCACTCGCTGATGCGGACGAGACGGATGACTTGTTCGACCGTGGTCGCATCGAAACCCGCGGCGAGGATGTCTTCGCGAGATTGCTCTTGATCGACGTAGCGAAGCAGGATGGCGTCGAGAATCTCGTAGGGTGGCAGGGAATCCTGATCGGTCTGGTTTTCGCGCAGCTCTGCGGAAGGTGGCCGGTCGATCACGGCCTGCGGAATCACCCGCGAACCCGTCTTGGCGAATCCCGAATCACGCTTCCCGAATCCCTGCTCATTGCGCCAGCGTGCGAGCTCGAAGACCTCGGTCTTGTAGAGGTCCTTGATCGGCGCATAGCCGCCACACATGTCGCCATAGATCGTCGCGTAGCCGACCGCGTATTCGCTCTTGTTGCCGGTGGTCAGCACGAGACCGCCGAATTTGTTCGAAAGCGCCATGAGGATTACGCCACGACAACGTGACTGCAGGTTTTCCTCCGTCGTGTCAGCCGCGCTGTCCGCGAGCAAGGGTTGCAGAGTTTCGAGAAATCCCTCGAAAGGTGCGGCGATCGGAACCGTTTCGATGCGCACGCCCAAGGCTTGGGCCTGCTCGTCGGCCAGATCATTGCTTTGCCCCGAGGTGTATTGCGAGGGCAGGCGTACGGCGGTAACGTTTTCAGCACCGAGCGCGTCGACCGCAATGGCCAGCACAATCGACGAATCAATACCGCCAGAGAGGCCAATCCAGACTTTGCGGAAATGATTCTTGTGGCAGTAGTCGCGGGTGCCGCGAACGATGGCGCGCCACGCAAGGCTTGATTTGCCTTCATCGGTTTCGGCCGGCCAGGTCTGCGCATCAAAACGACGTGTCGCCGAATCGAAATCGGCGACGAGCAGGTGATCCTCAAAGGCACGTGCGGCCGCATGGATTTTACCGTCACCATCGGCCAGTACCGAGGCACCGTCATAAACGACAGCGTCCTGACCGCCGACCACATTCACGTAAGCGAGTGCGGCTCCGGTCTCGGCGACACGCATCGCCAGCAAGGCATCTCGGCGTGCGAGCTTGCCATGTTCGAACGGCGATGCATTCGCCACGACTACGAGTTCCGCACCTTTGGCGACGGTCTTCGCCAGCGGTTCGGCGAACCAGAGGTCTTCGCAAATGACGACGCCAACGTTGATGCCATTGATTTCGATGACGCAGGCGTCGCCATCGGGATCCACCTCGAAATAGCGGCGCTCATCAAATACGGCATAGTTTGGCAGCTCGCGTTTGCGATACGTTGTCTCGACCTTTCCCTCGCGCAGCACGCTGACCGCGTTGTAGACGACCGCACCGGCGGATTGCGGCCAGCCAACCATCGCGACTATCCCTTGCGCGATCGCTGCAATCTCGAGCAGCGCGGATTCACAAGCCGCCAAAAAACTGGGGCGTAGCAACAGATCTTCGGGCGGATAGCCGCTCAAAGCGAGTTCGGGAAAAACGATCAGATCAGCTCGGTGACGATCTCGCGCGTCGGCGATCAATGACGCAATGCATTCGGCATTGCGTGCGACGGCGCCAACAGGGAAATCGAACTGGGCGAGAGCGACGCGAATTGTCGGCATGAGTGATGGTCAAAGTGGGCAGGTTGGTTGACGCGAACGAAGGGACGTCGAAAGTTCGCAACGTGGCGCATGGACCGACCGTTTGATTGGTCGGATGATTTTGAGATGTTGTCGGTTTTTGCTCGAGCACATTGTAGCCACGTTGCAAGGTGCTTTCGGAGATCAACGAGGGGGACCCGCAGCCGATCCGGGTTTTCGTTTTGTCACAACCCAATCAGGGGAGTCGGTTCTTGATGTGTCGGCGCTGCGCGCTGACGCTTTGCCTGCCCGGATCCGAAGCACCCGATCACCGCTCGAACACACCGAGGCGAGAAGCAGTCGATCGCCTCAGAGTGGATGGCGCGACCGCACCGAATTCCGACTGTACCGGCTCAAAATCAGGGGTTGCGAACCAGGCGGAATCCGACATCGTCATAGCCGCGATCATCGGGCTGCATGCGCTGCTCGGTCTCGCTGACCTGTGGACCATCCTGCCAGGACATGCCGAGCACGGCGCGACGTTCGCATTTGCTCGCGTTGCCGCTTTGACACGTCGATGTCCATTCGGCAACGTTGCCGCGCAGATCGTTGATGCCGATGCTCGATGCTGCGAATTTGCCCGAGGGAGCTGTCCTGGCAAACCCGTCGTCGCAGTCCAGTCGTGCGCCGAGACCTTCGGCACGCTTGTCACGAACGTTTCCAAGCGTGCAGGCTGCCTTTGCGTTCGGCAGCGATCGCGCGGCGTGCAGCCATTCGGCCTTGCTTGGCAATCGATAGGATTTTCCACTGCGTCGGCTGAGCCAGTCCGCATAGGTCCGCGCATCGTCGTAGCTGACGCAAACCACCGGCTCGCCACCCGCTTGCTTGAATCCCGGATCTTTCCAGCTGCGTCGATCGAACAGACGCAAGGGCGACAGGCTGTTGCGACAGCGAGTGGTTTCGCGTCGTGTCGCTTCGGCGAATGCGGCGTAGTCCTTGCGACTGACTTCATTGCGCATCATCAGGAACGCGCTGCCGAAGGTTGCCCCTTGAATTCTTTCCGGCACGAGCATGAATTCCGCGCCACCAGCATCTCGGATCGGTCGACCGACCACAGGCTGGTTGCGCAAACGGGTATCAAGTGCGACGAGCTTGGCATCCTCCAAGCCAAGTTCTTTGGCGAGCTCCAGCTGCTTCAGCGCGAACTCGCTCTTGCCCGACCTGGCGAGCGCTTCGATGTGATCCGTCAGAGCCGAGCGCAGCGTGTCGCGCAGCTGCGTAAAGGCCTGGTTGTCGCGAACCTTGGCGAGATCCGCGGCGAGTTCGATCTGCAAGTAGCGCTTGCGTAGTTCGTCAGGATCATCGGCGACGACGGCCTCGGTCAACGATGGAATCGATACGCCAATGACCGATTCGATGCCCGCTTTGGCTTGTTGGCTGGCGGGATCGCGCCGAAGCATGACGAGGTAGGTTTCCGCAGCATTTGCTCCGGCGGGCGTCAACAACGCGCCAGTCGAGATTTGCTGGATGGCCAGCGCATTGAGCTCGTCAGTGGACTTTTGCCCATCGGTCGCATTGCTCGTGGCAGGATCTGCGCTGGCCTCAACCGATGGCGAAGCTGCGAATCCATCGGACCTCGGTAGATAGGGCAAGGCCAGCGAGACCAGCGATATGACGAGGAGCAATCCGGTTGCCATCAGCAGCATCGGGCGATGACTCATGGCATGACGCAGGCGTCCAAGCGGACCAGCCGCCCGGCGCGCACGGCGGCGAATCGGATCGAGCGCACGCTGCATGGATTGTGCATTGCGAAAGCGCTGCTCGGGTTGTTTCGCCATGGCTCGGTCGAGGAAGCCCTGCCAATGGGATTTTTCAGCAGGCAGGCGCGGCACCGGATCTTGCGCATGCATCAAGGCCAGCGACAGCGAGTCGGTGGAATTGAAGGGCAATTCTCCGGTCAGCAGTTCGTAGGTCAGAACACCGAGGCTGTAAAGATCCGACCGCCCATCGACCTTGTCGGCGCGCGCCTGCTCGGGGCTCATCTGAGCACCGCTGCCGATCGCCATGCCTTCTCCGGTAATGCGTGATGTTGCTTCAGTGCCCGACAGCGCAATACCGAAATCCGCAAGCTGGGGCCTGTCGGCATTGTCGAACAGCACGTTCTCGGGTTTGACATCACGATGAACGATACCGCGCGCATGCGCATAGCCCAACGCATCGAGGAGAGCGCGCAACAAGGCGATCAAGCCGGGTTCGTCATCGCGATAGTCGCGGACGCTGAGGTCGCCCCGAGACAGGTAAGGCATGACGTAGTACAGCTCGCCCTGTTGCGTACGGCCTACTTCATGGATGACCACGATGCTCGGATGCTGCAGCTTGGCGATGATGCGGGCTTCGTGTTCGAAGCGGCGCGTCTGTGCTTCGTCGAGCTGGCGAGAAGGGCGCATGACCTTGATCGCCACTTCGCGATCCAGCGATTCCTGCACGGCCAGATAGACCGTAGCCATGCCACCAAGTCCCAACCGACGTTCGACGCGATAGCCGGGAATAACCGGCAAGACGATGGGGCGTTCGGGTAGATTGGAAATCGTACTGGACTCGCTGACTTGCATGCGGATAACGCCCCTGTTTCCGCGAGCCCGCGCTCGCCATCATCCAACGAAGAATCACTGAACCGATCCCGCGATCGGCGATTCTGCCGGATTCTGCCTGTCCAGAAAGCAAACGAGCCGCCGGATCGCTCCGGCGGCTCGTTTGCTGGTGTCGCTTGCCGTGCCCTATTTCATCAATTTCGCGAGCGTGGTTCCGAGGTCGGCGGGCGATTTGACCGTGGTCACGCCGGCCTTGTCGAGCGCCGCGAACTTGGCGGCCGCCGTGCCCTTGCCGCCCGAGATGATCGCGCCAGCATGACCCATGCGCTTGCCAGCCGGTGCCGAAGCGCCCGCGATAAACGCGACCACAGGCTTGGTCACGAACTCCTGGATGAACTCGGCGGCTTCCTCTTCGGCGCTGCCGCCGATCTCGCCCACCATGATGATGCCTTCGGTCTGCGGATCTTCCTGAAACAACTTGAGGCAGTCGATGAAACTCAGGCCGTTGATCGGATCGCCGCCGATACCGATGCAGGTTGACTGGCCGAGGCCGACATTGGTGGTCTGGAACACGGCTTCATAGGTCAGGGTACCGGAGCGCGAGACGACGCCGACCTTGCCAGCCATGTGGATGTGTCCCGGCATGATGCCGATCTTGCATTC
>JBDSPX010000177.1:0-6141 GCA_039930065.1 Dokdonella sp. | reverse complement strand
TGGGGGCCGTTTACGATGCGCGTGCCATTTCTGCACACGCGTCTGCTCTGGCCTGAATTCTTGCAGGGTATCTTCGTCGCGACTGCGACCGGATTGGCCCTGGTTCCGATTCTCCAGGACTACTTTGGCATGAGCTTCGAGCAAGGTGTGACCTGTTCCCTGCTCTACAGCCTTTTCATCGTGGCCTCACTGCACACGTTCGGCGAACCCTATGCGCCGGGCTGGAACACGCCGGCGCTGCCACTCGTGCTCGCCTATGTGATTGTCGGCTATCCGGATCCGGTGCAGCGATTCCAGGTGATGACGGCACTCTCGCTGATGTTTGCCGGTCTCGTCTTCGTGCTCGGCGCGTCCGGGCTTGGCACCTGGCTGATGCGCTGGCTTCCGTCGAGTCTGCGCGCCGGGATCATCCTCGGCGCGGCACTCGCCGCGTTCAAGAAAGTCTTCATCGACGACGCCAGCAAATACCTGCTGCAACAGCCAATCTCGACTACATTGGCTTGCGTGGTCTGCCTGATCCTCGTGTTTTCGGTTCCGTTCCAGACGCTTAAAGCCCGCCATCGAAGTCTGAGACTTCTCGCCGCACTGGGACTATTGCCGGGCTTCATCGTTGCCGCAATTGTCGGACCGCTGGTCGGCGAAGTGCACTACGACATCCAATGGGCCTGGCTGATACCGCCGGTCAGCGAGACGGTTGCGAAGATGTCGCCGTTCTCGATCGGCTGGCCGACCGCGCAGATGTTTTTCTCGGCGATCCCGCTCGTGCTGATCACCTACGTGATCCAGTTCGGTGACATCGTCACCGGCACCGAGGTACTCCGTGACGCCCAGCCTTCGCGAGCCGATGATCCGATCGATGTGAATATCCGTCGCTCGCATCTGGCCCTCGGTATCCGCAATGCGTTGTCTGCCGTCATCGCACCGTTTTTCAGCACACAAGGCATGCTCTGGACCGGCGTGCATGTGGTCATCGTGCAGCGTTGGAAGGAGGGGCCCAAGTCGATGCGCGATCTCCACAGCGGCCTGATCTCGTATTACCTCATGGGTCTGCCTATCATCTATTTCTTGCTGCCATTGCTGACGGGTCTGAAGCCGCTGCTCGGCATTGCCTTGTCGCTGACCTTGCTGCTGACCGGCTTCGCCTGCGCTTACATCGCGATGTCGATTCCGAAGAGCAATGCAGCGCGCGGCACCGCCTTGCTGATAGGTGCGGCACTGGCGATGTTCCCGCCGTGGATCGGACTTGCCGTTGGCATTTCCGCGAGCTTGTTGCTGGTCGGTCTCGAGCGCGAGGACACGGCGCAACCCACAATCGCCACGCCGATCGCGGATTCAGAAACCGGAAACAAATCATGAATACACGCGCCGACTTCATCCATTTCCTGCCGATCGCGACACGCTGGAAAGACAACGACATCTATGGTCATGTCAATAATGTTGAGTACTACAGTTATTTTGATACGGTCATCAATTCGTATCTGATTGCCGAGGGTGGGCTTGATATCCACGCCGGCAGCGTGATCGGCGTCTGCGCCGAGTCGCACTGCAAGTACTTCGGCGGATTTGCCTTCCCGGAGACGATCGAGGCAGGTTTGCGCGTCGAGCACCTCGGCAATTCAAGCGTGCGCTATGGGATTGGACTGTTTCGTCAGGACGAAGAAAATGCCGCGGCGGTTGGCTGGTTCGTGCATGTCTTCGTCGATCGCGACGCACGCAAATCGACCGCCATGCCCGAGCGCTTGCGCCGCGCCCTCGAATCCCTGCGCAAGGAGATGCCAACATGAAGGTGCGTGCCGCCGTGCTGCGCGAGATGGGCAAGTTGGCGCCGTATGTCGAATCGCAACCGCTATTGATCGAAACGTTGACGTTGTCGCCACCGGGCATAGGCGAGCTTCGTGTGCGCGTGCTCGCCGCCGGACTTTGTCATTCCGATTTGTCGGTGATCGACGGCTCCCGGCCGCGACCCATGCCGATGGTGCTCGGCCACGAAGCCACCGGTGAAGTCGTCGAGCTCGGCGCCAACGTACACGACTTCGCCGTCGGCGATCGCGTGGTGTTCTCTTTCGTACCGATGTGCGGCCATTGCTTGCCGTGTGCGAGTGGCCGACCGGTGCTTTGCGAGCCCGGTGCGGCCGCGAATGCGCAAGGACATCTGCTGACCGGTAGAAGCCATTGGTCAGATGTCGACGGCACGCCCGTGCTGCAACACCTGGGGGTTTCGGGCTTTGCCGAGTACACGGTGGTTTCGGCACGTTCGGCCGTGCGTATCGATGCCGATCTTCCTGCGGAAATCGCAGCGCTGTTCGGTTGCGCAGTGATGACCGGCGTCGGCGCCGTGATCAATACCGCGCGCGTGCAAAGTGGCGAAAGTGTCGCGGTGTTCGGACTCGGCGGCGTTGGACTCTCGTCGGTGCTTGGCGCGCATGCGGCGTCGGCGTATCCACTCATCGCGATCGACGTGGTCGAGGAGAAACTCGAGCTCGCTCGCATACTCGGTGCCAGCCACTGCATCAACGCACGCGATGACGATGTCGTCGCGGCCATACGCGAGATCACTCGGGGCGGCGTCGACCATGCGATCGAGTCGGTCGGCGACGAAAACGTGCTTGTGCAGGCCTACAACGCGACGCGACGCGGCGGCACCACCCTCACGCTCGGTCTGCCTGCGCCGGGACGCATGTTCTCGATACCCGCGGTCAGCCTGGTGGCCGAAGAGCGCACGGTGAAGGGCTCGTACATGGGTTCGGCGGTACCGAGCCGCGACATCCCTCGTTATATCGCTCTCTATCGTGCCGGTCGTCTGCCCATCGACCGCCTGCTGACGCATCGCCTCAAGCTCGATGAGATCAACGCGGGTTTCGATCGTCTCGCCCGCGCCAACGCAATTCGCCAGGTCGTCGTGTTCGCTGAATGACGTGCTCAGTCAGCGGCAGAAACCGCTTTGTTCCGGCCGGCGCGCTTGGCCCGATACAAAGCGCGATCGGCAGATTCAATCCACTCGCGCAATCCTTTGGCGGGATCCGGATTGCCAACGACGCCGATGCTGACGGTGCAGGTGAGCTCCAGTGCTTCCGCAAACCTGAGTTCGGACGTCGCTCGGCGCAGCGTCTCGCCGAGAATTTCAGCGTCCTGCAGCGGCAAGGGGATAACGATCGCGAGTTCATCGCCGCCGAGTCGACCAGCGTGACTTCCCTGCGGTAGCTGACGCCGGATGAGTCCGGCGATGCCACGCAGAACGTCATCGCCGATCGAATGACCATGTTGATCATTGATCTCCTTGAAGCGATCGATATCCAGAAGTAGTACGGAAACACCCGAGAGCTCTCCACTCCTGCGACGCATCGCTTCTGCTTGCGCCTCCCAGTGACGCCGGCCCGAGAGTCCGGTCAGTGCATCGATCCGGCTCAACTCTTCCAATTGCTGGTTTTGCATCTGCACTCGGCGTATGAGTCGGGAGCTGCTGAAGCTCACTGCCAGCGTGTGGATGACGATGATCGGAAGGCAAGCGAGGATCACGCGCATGCTCGAATGTGGCGCGAAGGTGAAGCCGATCAGCAGCGTGACCGCCAACACGCTCAACCCAATTGCCGGCAGCGAAAACAACCAGAGGCGACGCACGCCGGTACTGACCTTGTCAGCGGTGGTCACGCCAAGCAAGATGACCGAAGGCAACAGGTTGAAGTGCATCAGCGGAACCCAACTTCCCGCAATCGCGGAATCCATGATCAAGTTTTGCAACTCGGCGCGAAACGGATCCTTGCTGTGGATCGCACGCGCATAGGCCAGGTGCGGCCACAACCAACAGGTCAGCAGCATCCACGACCAGGCCATCCACGAAGCCTGCATTTCATGCAGGACCGCCATCAACGGCAAGGTTGCAAGGCCCATGCCGAGCACGCGCAAACGATACGTTCGCTTCGGCAAGGATTTCTGGCCGCTGGTGCGGATGACAGTCGATGGGTTCACGACAAGAACATCAATCGGCGCCTCGCAGGTTTGCTGGGATCATTCATCGTGCACCGAGCATAACGGCTGATTCCGCTGCAACAAAGTTTTCGGCAAAGCTTGTCGACAATTCCTTCTTGCCCGATTGGCGCCACCTGAGCGCACATGCCATTGCGCCATGGTCACCTTGAACGGCGCAGGGGCTGCGAAATGGACGGCCGGGCCGCACGTTGCGGCGTCATTATTGTGGTGTTTGGCAACGGTCTTGCCTCGGCTACGCGCGACACCCCCGCTGCGCCTACGTCATCAGCGCACGTCACGACCGAGTTCGCGCGGTGTGAGCGAGGCCGCGTTGCCTCGATGTGCCTGAGAGGTCATTTTCCATTCGCCAAATTAGCGCACACTGCGCGGTCAACGGCTTGTAAATTCAAGCTCGGGGAACGACATGTCCAAAAATCCAATAGAGAGCGCGGTGAGTGGAATCAAGAACGCTCTTGCGCGGCATACGCGCCGCGCGAAACCCAGCGGCCTGCATTCGGTGCTGTCCGACCGCGTGGATTTTCTCAATCCAGTGCATTGGGATTCCTTGACAGCGAATGCCTCGTTCTTCATGTCGCGCGCGTATCGCCGTCTGCTCGAAACCCATGCTCCTGAAGGCATGCAATCGCGCTACGCGTTGGTCTATCAGGGCGAGCGACCGATTGTTGCAATGGCCGCGCAGGTTCTCGAGGTATCTGGTAACCAGCTATTGAGCCTGCCTGATTCACGCCTGCGCAAGAAGGCGCTCAAGTCGTTCAAGGCGCGTTTGCTGGTCTGCGGCAGTCTGGTCTCCAGTGGATTCCATGGCATCGCGTTTGCCGCCGATGTGGATGCCGACGTGCTCTGGCATGCGGTCGCCGAGGCGTTGTTTCGCATTCGCCGTGCTGATCGCCTGCATGGAAAAATTGACTATGTGATGATCAAGGATCTGGATCAGACACGCTCCGACAGCGCGCAACCCTTGCGTGATTTCAGCTACCGGCCCTTGCAGACCGAGGCCGAAATGGCCATGCCGATTCGCCCGGGCTGGCGCAGCTTTGACGACTATCTGGCAGATCTCAACACGAGCTATCGCGGCAAGGCGCGCAAGATCATCAAGCAGGTGACCGAGGCTGGCTATCGCGTCGAGCGCAACGCCGATGCAACCCTGCACGATGCCGAATTGAACGCGCTCTATCGCGAAGTCGAGCAGCGCGCATCGACGCGGCTGTCAGCCTTGCCTGTTGGCTATTTCGGAGCACTCGCGAGCGTGGCTGGCCCTGCGCGCTTTCGCTGCACGCTGATCCGGAATGATGACGCCATCGTCGCCTTCATGACCACGATCAAGGATGGCGATCGCGCGCTCGGCTACTACGTCGGCATCAACTATGAGGTCAATGCGAAAGTACCGTTGTATCTGCGCATGCTGCAGTGCCTGATCGATGACGCCATCGAGCTTGAATGCAGCGAGCTGAGTTTCGGTCGCACGGCCATGGAGCCGAAGGCTGCGCTTGGCGCCACCGCACAAGCCAGCCATGTCTGGTTGCGCCACCGCGTGCCGGTAGTCAATGCCGTCGTGCGCGAAATGTTCGCTCGGGTAAGCCCTGACGAGGCGCCACAGCGAAAGCCATTCAAGGAACAATGATTGCAGGCGTCACCCGCACGGCTAGTCTTGCCGCGAGTCAGCGGCAGATGCATGGCGAATTCGCAGCGCCTTATGGCCTCGCGAGCTATCATGCGCGCTGTCGATTCTTGCGGAGTTGCCCGTGTTTGATCTCGCCGAGCTTGGCCCACAACACTTCGACGATCTGCTAGGTAGCGAGATCGCGATCGTTGATTCCGAATTCACATTTATCCTGAAATCGGTCGATCGCCTGAAATCACCTTCGCCTCGCGGCGAGCCTTTCTCGCTTACCTTGCAGGCGCCTGCGAATGCGAGGGGCGTGCAAGGCGTTTACAACTTGCAGCATCCGCAGCTTGGCGTGCTGGCCTTGTTCCTCGTGCCGATCTCACCGATCGATGGGCAGCCACTATTTGAAGCGGTTTTCAATTAGGGAGGGTCTGATCAAGTAGCAAAGTCGTCACGACGCCTGCCTGTGTGCAGATCGCGACGCGTCGACGCAGACAGACTGGCCGTCTCGGCAACTGCTCCTGCGTTGCTCTACCTCCTGCATCCCT
>JBDSPX010000176.1:0-5748 GCA_039930065.1 Dokdonella sp. | reverse complement strand
ATTGCATGCGCATTTCAAAGATTGGCGTGGGGATTCGCTCGAACGGAAACGCGAGACTCGCGTAGCCACTTTCGACGAGCGCGCGCTCAGGTGGCCAGTACGCAGCGGTCAGATCCAGATACAATCTGTCTTTTTGCACATCGATCCCAGCTTCTACGCGGCAATCGGCGTAGGTCCAGAACGCGACGACGCCGCGTGGCTTGAGCACTCGGCGGACTTCCTCGTGAAAGCGCGCGAGATCAAACCAGTGCAGAGCTTGCGCGACGCAGACCAGATCGACGCTGCCGCTTTCCAGCGAAGATTGCTCGGCCGGTTCGACGCGATAGCTGATATTGTCTCGCAACGAGGCGTTGGCGATCTGCTCGGCACTCGGATCGGTAGCGACGACGGTATCGAAGTACTCGGCGAGGGCGACGCTGGCCTGGCCGTTGCCGCAACCCGCGTCCCAGGCGCGCTGGCGTGATGGCGCCTCGCCGACCAGGAATTCATGGAGCGCCGCCGGATAGTCGGGCCTGGCTGCTTGATAGACCGCTGCATGGCCGGAAAAGTGATCCTTGAACGTCATGCGCATGCCTCGATCAGAATGGCTCGGAGTTTAGCTGGATCGTGCCTCTCACCCCGGTGCGGGATGTCGGTGGGTTAACCAGAAGCACTTGATCCAGCAGAGGCTGTAACCTGCCTTTGTGGGTCGGCGCTGCGCGCTGACGCTTTTCCACATCGCCACGAAAAATGTTGATTGGAGATTTAACCCGCCCTGCCCGCGTGCGTGTCGCTGAGCTATCAGTTTCTAGATCAGCCGATATTCGCCCGGCTGTAGAGAACCCAACGCATGCTCACCCACGCGGACTCGCACAAGCCGCAAGGTGGGCAATCCAACCGCAGCCGTCATCCGACGGACCTGACGGTTACGGCCTTCGTGGATGGTCAGTTCGAGCCAGGCTTCAGGGACAGTCTTGCGGAAGCGCACCGGTGGATCGCGCGGCCAGAGCCAATCGGGTTCGCTTTCGAGCACACGCACAATGGCGGGCAAGGTCGGGCCATCCTTGAGCGCGACCCCTTGGCGCAAGGCATTCAACGCGGCGACATCGGGCCGCCCTTCGACCTGAGCCAGATAGGTCTTCGACTGCCGATGCTTCGGATCCGTGATGCGATGGGCGAGCGCGCCATCATCCGTCAGCAGCAACAGGCCTTCCGAATCCAGATCGAGCCGTCCAGCCGCATAGACGTCTTTTTGTTCAATGTAATCAGCGAGGGTCGGCCGACCCTCGCGATCGGTAAACTGGCAGAGCACGCCATAGGGCTTGTTGAAGGCAATCAGCATGGTCGACTTGCCAGCGGCCGCCATGGCGACCGCTGGCGACGAGTCGGACTTATTCCTTGGCCTTTGCCGCAGCGTTGCTATCAGTACCCTGCTCGAAAATCTGATCGCCCTTGGGCTTGACGAACTTGAGGGTCATGCGATCCGACTCGCCGATGGCGAGATACTTGTCGCGATCGACTTCTTTGTTGGCCAAGGACGGTGGCAGCGTCCAGACGCCTTTCTCGTAATCCTTGGTGTCCTGCGGATTGGCATTGATCTCGCTCTGGGCGACGAGGGTGAAACCGGCATCGGTGGCGAGCTTGATGACCGAGTCGGTGGTCAGATAGCCAGATTTGGCAAGCGTCGCCGGATCCGCTCCATCGGCAGCCCGATGATCGACGACACCCAGGACTCCACCCGGCTTGAGCACCGCGTTGA
This sequence comes from Dokdonella sp., assembly GCA_039930065.1. Lineage (GTDB taxonomy): Bacteria > Pseudomonadota > Gammaproteobacteria > Xanthomonadales > Rhodanobacteraceae > Dokdonella. Next base: position 4,010 of record JBDSPX010000176.1, on the reverse strand, counting down.
AGGACTTGAACATCGCCGCTGCGGTATCGCCGCCAACCCAGTTATGCACATTGCGGAACGTCAGCACGGCGTCAGCGGATCCATCCGGGCCGAAGTTCGGTGCTTTCGGGTCGAACTCGACCGTCTTGGCGGCGCCGTAGTGGTCAGCATCCGCTGCCAGCATGTCGCGGAACTTGGCGTTGTTGCGCGCGTTGTATTCGGAGCTCGCGTCGGTTGGAATCGCGGCGATGTAATGACCGTCTTTCGACAGCAGCGGTGCAAGAATCTCGGTGTACCAACCGCCACCGGGGGTGATTTCAATGATCGTCTGGTTGGGCTTGATGCCAAAAAATTCGAGGGTGGCCGCGGGATGACGATAGGTGTCGCGCGCCTTGTTGCTGTCCGAGCGCCAGCTACCGGCGAGAACGCTGTCCATCGTATTCGCTGGAGCCGCTTCGGCTGCCTTCGGTGGCACCGCCTCAGCTGGCTGATCGGATGCGGCTTCCGGGGTAGTCGGCTGCTCGGCGGTCGGACCGCAAGCGGCCAAGGCAAGGCTTAGTGCGAGGGTAAGGGAGAGTTGCTTCATGATCGACTCCATTTCGTTGCCGACAGGGCGGCAGGGGGCCGCAAAGCCTAGCACAGGGCCTCGTGTGTTCAGCGACGAGGCGCGTAGCAGACCACTATCGAGGGTCGGCGGTTCCGCGAATCATGAACGGCAGCCCTGCGTTCATGCGGGAGTCGGGAAAAACTCGGCAGCAATTCATCTTCAAACCTCTACCTTGACCACCGTCATCGTGAAACCTGATCCATCAGCGCGATGTTCGTTACTCACACCAAACTGGAGGTTCATCATGTTGCATTACGCTATCGTGTTTCTTGTTGTCGCGTTGATCGCTGCCGTTCTCGGCTTCGGCGGCATCGCCGGCGCTTCGGCTGGTATCGCAAAGATTCTGTTCCTCGTCTTCATTGTGCTGTTTGTTGTTTCGCTGATCTTTGGCCGTAAAAAGCTCTGACGCGCCAACATCCGCATCCCCGCAAAAAGCCCGCCTCGCGGGCTTTTTGCTTTTCAGCTTTCCGGACCGTGATTCAACCGTGCCGAAGGTGGATACGGAGGAACGTCGCTGTAGTCACCGCGAGCCAACCCTTGCTGGACTGAGCGCCACCATCCGGCATCGAAAATCTCGCCATGTGCTTCGATCAGGGCTTCGCGCAAATGCGCAGGCACGCCGAGGAAGCGCGGAAACATTTCCGGGAAAACATCGCCTTCGCGCACGGTCAACCATTCTTCCAGAGGTCGCGTTTCATCCTCGAAACGTGCTTGTGGAATCTTGCGGAAGCAGCAAGTGTCGAGCAGACACAATTCATCGTAGTCATAGAAGATCGCGCGACCTCCGCGGGTGATGCCGAAATTCTTCAGCAACAGATCACCGGGGAAAATATTGCTGCGCGCGAGATCCTTGATCGACTGGCCGTAATCCAGCATCGCCTTGAGTGCGGCGTCGGGCGCTGCTTCGCGAACGTAGAGGTTCATCGGTCGTAAGCGTCGTTCCACGTAGCAATGACGCACGAGCACCTCGTCGCCCTCCAATGAAACCGTCTCTGCGCATTGGCTGAGCAGTTCGTCGAGCATGTCGTCATCAAACTGCCATCGCGGAAAGCGCAGATGGCGAAACTCCTGCGCATCGACGAGCCGACCGATACGGTCGTAGCGAAAAACCAGCAGATATTTTTCCTCGACCTGTCTGCGCCCGATATCTTTCGGGTAGGCAAACTGGTCGCGAATGACCTTGAATACGAGCGGATAGCTCTTCGGCGTGAATACGGCCATGACCATGCCGCGCTCGCCATCCGCGCGCACCAGGCGTTCCTCGGGGTGTGAGGCGAGATGTCGGAACAGGTGGCGATAGCGTTCTGTCTTGCCCTGCTTGGCCCGTCCAAGGACCGTATAAAGTTCCTCGATCGGCTTGTGCGGCAGCAAGGCGCCGAGGAAGACGACAACGTCACTGACGGTCGGCAGATCGACATGGAAGTAGCTGCGCGTGAAGCTGAAGATCAGAGAGACCTGATCCATCTCGCTGATGACCGCATCGGCGCGTACACCGTCCGGCGTGCTGATCAAGGCAATGACGAGCGGTACATCACCTTGCGCCGTCGTAATCCGCCCGATCAGGTAGGCACGGCGCTCGCGGAAGAATGCGACCTTGATCAAATCGATCGAATCCGCGCGTCGTATGCCGCTTTCCCGAATCCGCGAGCCAATCCGGCGCGCGATCGACTTCACGCAGGTGGCAATATCGGCGTAGCCATTTGCAAACGGATAATCGGCGAGAATGCGCTCACAGACGACAGCAAAGCCATCCGCCGCCGAGTAGCTGTTCAGATCGGTCGCATCCGCGATGCCTGCGGTCGGCTCGTTGTCGAGTGCGACGAATTCAATATCGGTGGCGACGCCGTCGGTATGGAAGAAGCGTCGTGACAAGGAATTGAAGAAGGTCTTTGGAAACTCGTGGTCGAGCATTGGCGCGACCAGTTTTTCCAGCTCGTTGCGAATCTGTGCCCAGATTGATCGTGAGCGCACACGCTCTTCGAGCAGCAGTTCGAGTCGACCCAGCGTTTCGCGCACGCAGACATCGTAGAGATCGATCCGTGCCGCAGCATCGACGCGAACATATTTCCAGTCACGCCGCTCGAAGCGGCGCTTGGCCCGTCGCGTGATGTCGGAGAAGCGCGCGTTGTAGTCGAGAAAAGCATCGAGTACGAGAGCGGCTGCGCGCGATTGGATGGGGGCCGTCACGTGGTGACGGCCGAGAATAGGGAATGGGGAATAGAGAATCGGAAAGAAGGAGCGGCAGCATGGGGCCAACCGCTCTCCTGCGAAATCCGGACTAGCTGAAAATCGGCGTTGGGCGTCGCGTTGCTCTTCCGATTCCCCATTCCCGATTCCCTATTCCCGTCGCCGCAATCACATTGCGGCGATCAAGCAGTCAGCGAATTCCGAGCACTTCACTTCGGTCGCGCCTTCCATCAAGCGGGCGAAATCGTAGGTGACCTTTTTCTGGCCGATGGCCTTGTCCATCGCCGCGATGATGGCGTCGGCCGCTTCGTGCCAGCCCATGTAGCGCAGCATCATTTCTCCCGAAAGAATCAGCGAACCCGGGTTGACCTTGTCGAGGCCGGCATATTTCGGCGCGGTACCGTGAGTCGCCTCGAATACCGCATGTCCGGTGACATAGTTGATATTGCCTCCCGGGGCGATACCGATGCCGCCGACTTCTGCGGCCAGCGCATCGGAGAGATAGTCGCCGTTGAGATTGAGCGTGGCGACGACGTCGTACTCGGCCGGACGCAACAGGATCTGCTGCAGGAACGCATCGGCGATGACGTCCTTGACGATGATTTCCTTGCCGGTCTTCGGATTCTTGAACTTGCTCCACGGACCGCCATCAATCTCGACTGCGCCGAACTCGTTATGCGCGAGCGCGTAGCCCCAGTCACGGAAGCCACCTTCGGTGAACTTCATGATGTTGCCCTTGTGCACGAGGGTCACCGAGGCGCTGTCGTTGTCGATCGCGTAGAGCATCGCCGCACGCACAAGACGCTCGGTACCTTCTTTCGAAACCGGCTTGATACCGAAACCCGAGCTGTCCGGAAAGCGGATCTTCTTGTAGCGGTCGGGGAAGTGTTCCTTGATCAGCGCGGCGAACTTCTTCGCATCGTCGGACCCTTGCTGGAATTCGATACCGGCGTAGATGTCTTCGGTGTTCTCGCGGTAGATCGTCATGTTGACCTTGGACGGATCCTTGACCGGCGACGGCACACCCTCAAACCAGCGCACCGGACGCACACAGGCGTACAGATCGAGCATCTGGCGCAGCGCGACGTTGAGCGAGCGGATACCGCCACTGACGGGGGTGGTCAGCGGACCCTTGATCGAAACGAGGTATTCGCGGCAGGCATCGACCGTGGCATCGGGCAACCAGTTGCCGGTTTCGTTGAAGGCTTTCTCGCCAGCAAGCACTTCCATCCATTGG
>JBDSPX010000175.1:0-6602 GCA_039930065.1 Dokdonella sp. | reverse complement strand
GATATCCGCGCCAAGCCGGGCATTCACGAGATTGCACTGTGGGATCAGGATGGAAAGCAGCATCTCGGTTCGCTACGTGTCGAGAAGGCTGAATTTCCGCAAGTCGAGATGGAGTTGCCGGAGAGCCTCAATCGCTTCCTCGATGTGTCGGCCGAAGATACCAAGCGTGCAGCGGACGAGCGCGTAGGCATCGAAAAGGTGCTCGGAGGAAGCGAGGGGCCCGCACAGTTTTCGCTGCCTTTGGGCAAACCAGCGGCAACCCTGCCCAAGAGCGCCGACGACTTCGGCAGCGAGCGCTTGTTCAACAAGACGCATCGCAGCTTGCACAGCGGGCGTGACTACCCGGTCGGACTCGGCAACGCGGTCAAAGCCGTCGCCGATGGCACGGTCGTACTCGCAGCCGATCACTTCTTTGCCGGCAATTCTGTCTACGTCGATCACGGCGATGGTCTGATCAGCATGAACTTCCACCTTGAATCAATCGCAGTGAAGGACGGCGACAAGGTCAAGCGCGGACAGACCCTTGGCAAGGTTGGCGGCACGGGTCGCGCAACGGGACCGCATCTTCATATCGGATTGCGTTGGCTCGGCAAGCGCATTGATCCGGCGCTGCTGTTCGACAATCCGACCACACTTCCGTCGGTCAGCGATTCGCATGCCGAGGCCGAGCGCAAGATCGACAAGGCCGAAAGCAAAGAACCGGATGAAGGCGACTCGCCGATTGACGATTGATCATCCCATGCCGAGTTGATTTCAGCTGATTGAAATCAACTCGGTATGGATCGGAGCTGTGCTTCAGGCTTGGGCAGGCGGGGTCGCCTGCTTTAGTGCTGCGAGCACGTCGGCCGGTCGAATCGGGATGTGTCGGAGACGCGCGCCGACCGCGGCGAAAATCGCATTGCCGATCGCAGGTCCGACCACCGTGGTCGCCGGCTCACCGAGACCTACTGCGGTCTGCGTGCTCTCGATGAACTCGATGTCCAATTCAGGCACATCGCCCATGCGCAGCGGCGTATACGTGTTTAGATTGGTATCCTTGATCTGACCGTTGACGAATTCGGAGCCTTCATGGAGCGCCATGCTGGCGCCCCAGAGTGAACCGCCCTCGACCTGGGCCAATGCCCCATCCGGATGGACAACGGTTCCGGCATCGACAACCAGCGTGAGCTTTTGCAGGCGCACGCGACCGGTCTCGCGATCCACCTGCACCTGCGCCGCACAAGCGACCCACGTGGGCATGTCGCGCTCCTGACCAAAAGTTGTGGCAAAGCCGATACCGGAATCCTTGGGCAGGGAAGTGTCCGAGCCAACTTTTTCCTTGAGGCGCTTGAGCACGGCGGCTTGGCGCAGCGCGCCTCCCACCGAGTTCGGCGCACTGCCGGCATTGCGGCCCTTGCCATCGAGCAAGCTCAAGCGAAACGCGACCGGATCCATTGCCACTTTGTGCGCGGCTTCGTCCATGAACGTTTCCGAAGCCCAGTTGGTCCAGCCTGGGCCGACCGAGCGCAACCATCCGGGGCGAAACGCACGGTTGGCCATGTCGTTGGAGATCGCGCGAACGCGTTGCGCGCCGACCGTGTACCAGCTGTCCGCCCCGGAAATCGAGAACGGATCGTAGGGTTCGCCGTTGAGCCCCTTCGGCATGAAGGACGGCACCATCACTTGGGTCGGCCAACCGGCACTTGCGTCGTGTTGCATCGCGGTGACCTTGCCCTGCTTGTCGAATGCCATGCGCACGCGCTGCAACGACGGTGAGCGGAACGAATCGAAAAGCATGTCGTCGGCACGCGTACAAACCATCTTGACCGGCTTGCCGATTGACTTGGACGCCAGCGCGGCAGGCACCGTGTAATCACCATTGAGTCGACGCCCGAAACCGCCACCGAGACGATAAGTGCGCATGACGATCTTCTTTTCATCAACGCCGAGCGCCTTGGCCAGCACCGGCAGCGCCAGCGACTGCCATTGGTTACCGGTATGGATTTCCCATATGCCATCTTTTTCAAACGCAAGTGCGTTGATCGGTTCAAGGGCAAAGTGCAGCACGCTGGCCGTCGTGTAGGTTTGTTCGAGTACCGAGTCGGCCGCAGAGAAGGCCGCGTCGACGCCGTCATCATTGAACACCATCGAGCCCTTGCTCGCGTCGGCGATCAGCTTGGCGCCGTGATCGAGTATGTCTTTCTCGGAAATGCTTGCGGTGTCGTCGTTGCTCCAGGTCACCTTGACCAGATCGGTCGCGCGGATCGCGGAATGCACCGAATCGGCAAAGACCATGACCCAGCCCGGCACTGTATTCGATGGATCGTCCAGTACGACGTGGCTCAGATAGCCCTTGATCTTCTTCGCCGCCGAATCATCGACCGAGACGACTTTCGACCCGTTTCGTGTCGGCGGAATTTTCGGACGGCCATGCACCATGCCTTCGACTTTTGCATCGAGACCATAGATGGCCTTGCCATCGGTCTTGTCCGGAATATCGATTGCCTGAGTTTCATGGCCGACCAGACGACGTTGGTCAGGCGGCTTGACCGTCATGCTCTTGAGTTCGTCCTCCGAGAAACTGCGATTCAAGCTGCCACGTTTGACGATGTCGGCGTAGGAGATCGATTTGGATCCGGCACTGACCACGCTGTTGCGCGCCGTGCACGCAGCGGTGGCGACACCGAGCAGCTTGGCGGCTTCGCCAATCATGGCCGTGCGCGCGGCAGCACCCGCCTTGCTCAGTGGCGTGAAACTCTGCCATACCGACCAGCTGCCCCCGGTGACCATCGTGCCCCACTTCGGGTCGGAGTCGACGTGGTTGATGCGAACATTGTTCCAGTCGGCTTCGAGCTCATCGGCAAGAATGCGAGCCAATGCCGTGCCGACATGCTGGCCCATTTCGGCACGGATGATGTTGACCGTGACGATGCCATCGGCGTCGATGCTGCACCACAGATTCGGATCGTATTGCTTGTTGGCGATCGCGGTTGCGGCATCTTCTTCGGCTAGGCCACTGCGCGAAAAGGCGAACAGAACGCCAGCGCTGGTTGCGGCGATCAAAAATCCTCGTCGCGACAGCGCGAATGGTTCGCTGTCAGGATCGTGCCGTTCGAATTTGCTCATGACTGCTCTCCCTGGCTCATCTCGACTGCGGCGAGTTTGATCGCCGCTCGGATGCGCCGGTAGGCCATGCAACGACACAGACTTCCGTTCATCACGGCATCGATGTCCTTGTCGGTCGGTTGCGGAAAATCCTTGAGCAAGGTCGCGGCCTGCATGATCTGCCCGGATTGGCAGTAACCGCATTGCGGTGCCTGCGTTTCGATCCAGGCTTTTTGCAAAGGATGTTGGCCAGCCGGATCGAGACCTTCGATCGTGGTGATCTCAGACCCCTCGGCCGCGCTCAACGGTGTGATGCAGGATCGAATCGCGCGGCCGTTGAGATGAACCGTGCAGGCACCGCACATGCCGATGCCACAGCCGAACTTGGTGCCGGTCAATCCGAGCTCGTCGCGGATCACCCAGAGCAGCGGTGTATCCGGCTCGGCATCAACCGAAACGGCGCGACCGTTGAGTTGCATCGTGGTCATAAAGTGCGGCTCCCGTATGGCGTTCAATCAAGGGCAGATGTTGCGCGGGCGATCAGGCTTACGAGCCCGCTTCGCCCTTGCGCACGACGGCGATTTGTTGGGACAGCTCGCTCCACGGCGGCTGGTCGGTCAGATGGCTGCGCAAATAGCCAGCGAGCGCTTCAATCTGGTTGTCGCTCAATGAGGCGTCAAACGGCGGCATCATCGTGCCGGGAATGCCCTCGGCCACACCGACGCCATGCAGGATCACCTGGATCAAGTTGGTCGGATCGCTGCTGCGCAGCGCGCTGTTGAAGGCCAGTTCCGGGCGCAGCAAGGACGGCGGCGCCGCGCTGTTGTAGTGGCAGGACGAGCAGGCGGCGCGATAGAGATCGGCACCCTCATCAAATTGCTCTTGGGTATCCAGTTGCGTCGAGCGCATCGCGCTTTTTACGTTCTCGGAATGATTGGCAGCGCTCGTGACCGAGCCATTCTGATCGGCGAAGTAAACGGCGATTGCGTGGATGTCCGAATCGGGCAGGGCCGACAAGCCTTGATGAACCACGTCGGACATCGGCCCTGCGGCAACGCCATGCAAGGCCGTCGCACCGCTGCGCAAATATGCGGTCAATTCATCGACCGTCCATGGCAGCGATGCCGGATTGTCGGCGGTCAGCGCGGGCGCCTGCCAACCTTCGATCAATGCGCCGGCATAGGCGTGATCGCTCTGTTCGGCACCGAGTGCATTGCGTGGTGTGTGACAGGCACCGCAATGACCGAGGCCTTCGGCCAGATAGGCGCCACGATTCCACTCCTCACCTTTTTCGGTCTGCGCTTTGTAGGTGCCTTGGTCGAGATAGAGCAGTTTCCATCCAGCTTGCAGCGAGCGGATATTCAGCGGGAACGGCAACTCGTTTGACTTTGCTGGCGCATTCACTGCCGGTTGGCTCATCAGATACGCGTAAATCGCGGCAACGTCAGCGTCAGTGAGCTTGGTGAAGTGATCGAACGGAAATGCCGGAAACAATTCCGATCCGTCACGCGAGATGCCCTCGCGCATCGCTCGGGCGAATGCTTTTTCCGACCACGCACCGATTCCGGTGGCAACGTCGGGTGTGATATTAGTCGAGTAGATCGTGCCGAATCCGGTTTTCAGCGCAAGACCACCTGCATTGCGCGCGCCGCCACTGGCCGTGTGGCACGTGGCGCAATAGCCCGCGCTCGCCAGCATCTTGCCGCGAGCCACGGTGCTGACATCGAACGAGGTGGCATCGACGGATTCGACAGGGTCGTAGGCCGAGTGCCAGCCGAGCACGAACACGCCGGCAACGCCGATCACGATCAGCAACAACAGAACAATAAGCACGCGCTTGAACATGATCAACCTCGGCATGGGCGAGCGGGAATACGATCATTGGTGTCGGCGAATAGCGGATTGCCGAATCCCCCGAGTCTACTACGCGAGCGAAAGTCAGGCTGAACGTGACATGTAGAACGAGTACGTGCAAAGGATTCGGACATGATCTTGCTGCTGCCGCGGCGAATAGAGCGCCGCGCGATTCGCCGCCTCTCCGCGCCAGAGCCTGCTTGCTCAGTCCCGCCATGCTGCATTTGCAATGCGTCTTGCCTACCGCTGTAATGCGGGACTTTACGCATTCAGCACATCAAGGAACCAGAAATGCCGATCATCCGCATGAGCGATCTCGATTTGAGCAACAAGCGCGTTCTTGTCCGCCAGGATCTCAACGTGCCGATCGAGGACGGGCACATCACTTCCGAGCAGCGCATCACCGCATCGCTGCCGACGCTCAAGCTCGCGCTCGAAAAAGGCGCAACGGTTTTGGTCACTTCGCATCTCGGACGGCCGAAAGAGGGCGTATGGAGCGAAGCGGATTCGCTGGCGCCGGTGGCCAGACGAATGTCCGAATTACTCGGTCGCGAAGTTCCCTTGCTTCGTGATTGGATCGACGGAGTCGATGTCACGCCTGGTTCGATCACGCTGCTTGAGAATTGCCGCATGAATATCGGCGAGGCCAAGGATGACGAAGCGCTTTCGCGCAAATATGCCGCGCTTTGCGATGTTTTCGTCATGGATGCGTTCGGCACCGCGCATCGTGCGCAGGCCTCCACGCATGGGGTGATCCGCTTCGCCAAAATCGCTGCGGGCGGCCCGCTGCTGATGGCCGAGCTTGATGCACTGGCCAAGGCTCTTGAATATCCGTCGCGACCGTTGCTCGCGATTGTCGCGGGATCCAAAGTGTCGACCAAACTGACCTTGCTTGAGAATCTGATCGACAAAGTGGATCAACTGATTGTCGGCGGCGGTATCGCGAATACCTTTCTCGCCGCGGCCGGTCACAACGTTGGCAAGTCGCTTTACGAGCCGGATCTTATCGAGACGGCCAACCGAATCAGTGCCGCGGCGAAGGCGCGCGGTGTGCAGTTGCCTATTCCGATCGATGTTGTCGTCGCGCCGCGTTTTGCCGCCGATGCGCCGGCAACGGTCAAGCTGGTCGCCGATGTCGGTGACGAGGAAATGATTCTCGATATCGGCCCGCAAACGGCTGCGCACTATGCAGCTCTCATCGACAAGGTGGGCACGGTGGTCTGGAATGGTCCGGTCGGCGTATTCGAGTTCGATGCGTTTGGTGGAGGCACGCAAGTGCTGGCCAAGGCGATCGCGAACTCACCGGCGTTCTCGATAGCGGGCGGCGGCGATACGTTGGCGGCCGTCGACAAGTATGCAATCGCTGATCAGATTTCCTACATATCCACCGGTGGTGGTGCCTTCCTCGAATTTCTCGAAGGCCGCGAACTGCCGGCGGTGACGGCTTTGCGTGCACGCGGCGCCTGACCTGTGGCGCTGATTCTGTTTGATCTTGATGGCACCCTGATCGATTCGGAAATCGGGATCACCCGATCGATGCAGCACGCCTTGCGTGCGCTGGATGTCGAGCCGCCATCGCAAGAGATTTTGCGCTCATGGATTGGTCCGCCTCTGCACGCGTCGTTTCCTACGGTGCTCGGTGAGGATGACGCTCGCGTCGAGTT
>JBDSPX010000174.1:0-2938 GCA_039930065.1 Dokdonella sp. | reverse complement strand
TCGGCCGTAGTACCGGTGGCGTGGTCAATGCGGTGACCCGATCGGGCACCAACGAATTCCACTACGGCGCGCAGTTGACGACCGAACCCTCGCAATGGCAATCGTCCGCCAAGGATCGCTACGACGCGGACGGCACGCGCTACATAAGTGCGAGTAAGGACGAAGACTCGCTGACCAAGTTAAACCTGTTTGCATCGGGCGCGCTGATCAAGGACAAGCTGTTTTTCTTCCTCATGTACGAGGGTCGTGACAACAGCCCGCAAAATACCGACGACCGTGGATTGAACTTTACCTCCAACAAGTCCGGTGACGGTTTCTGGGGTGCCAAGCTTGATTGGCATATCAACGACAAGAACCTACTCGAATTCACTGGCTTCTCGGACGCGAATGCCAATGTTGGCAAAGTTTACAACTACGACTTCGAGGCGGGACAACGCGGCGACAAGACCAACGAGGTCTACAACGATACCGGCGGGCGCAACTGGGCGCTCACCTGGAGCTCGTATTTGACCAACGATCTGTCGATGAAGGTGATGTACGGCGAGAATAACCGTGAATCCTTCACCCGCTCACTCAGCGATCTTGAATGTAACCGTGTTGTCGCCAACAGTTCGATCCCGGATCCTGGCGTCCCTCTCGGCTGCACGACCAGCAGCAAGGTCGAGGCGCGCGATGACAATCGCCAAGCAGCTCGCGTGGATTTTGACTGGAGCCTCGGCGACCATCTGCTTCGCTTCGGTCTCGATCACGAGGTCAATACCTCCGACTATGATCGCCACTATCCGGGCCCCGGCGGCATCTACTACAACATCTATCCGTCGACTCCAGGCGCGACGATCCCGAATGGCGGCATCCTGCCGGATGGCTACACGGGCTATGTGCGCGCACGTCGCTACGAAATCGCCGGCACCTTCGAGTCCACCAATTCCGCAGCTTACATCGAGGACAACTGGTCGATCACCCCAAACTTCCTGCTCAACATTGGTTTGCGCACGGACAGCTTCGATAACAAGGACGGCAGTGGCGCGAGCTACATCAAGATGAGCAACATGATCGCGCCACGCCTAGGCTTCTCCTGGGATTTGAACGGCGACGGCAGCATGAAGCTGTTTGGCAACCTCGGCCGCTACTTCCTGCCAGTCGCCAACGTGATCAACATCAAACAGGCCGGCGGATTGCTCGATGAGCGCACCTACTACGCGTTCGATGGTTTCCAACTAGTCGATCGCAACGGATCACAATACGCAGTGCCGAATCTTGGGCCACAGCTCGGCAGTATCGACAACTCGCAAGGTGACGGTACGGTTGGCGATCTGCGCTCCGAGGTCGATCGCGACATGGACCCGGTCTACCAGGACGAACTAATTCTCGGCTTCCAACAACGCCTCAATGAAAGCTGGTCGTGGGGCGTCAGCGGCACTTATCGCAAGCTCAACAACGCTATCGACGATATGGAAATCACCGCGACCGCCGAATGTGGCGAAAACGGCGCTATCGGCTATGTGATGGCCAACCCTGGCAAGCCGGTTACGGTCTATGGCGATACCGATTGTGATGGCGAAGCTGATGGCTGGGTCACCGTCGACACGTCCCGGGAAGGCTGGGCTCTGTACGACAGCGAGGGCAATTATCTGGGGCAGCGTGGCTGGGTGACGCCGAAGCGCACCTACAAGGCATTGGAGTTCCAGATTGATCATCCATGGGATGGTCGTTGGGCCTTGAACGCGTCGTACACGCTGTCAAAGAGTGAAGGCAATGCCGAGGGCCCGGTCAATTCGGATACCGAGTTCGACGATACAGGCCGTACTGAGAATTTCGATGATCCATGGGTCAACTACGGCGGCGACGGTTATCTTCCTAACGATCGTCGTCACCAGTTCAAGGTACGCGGTGCCTATGCGTTGAACGATCATTGGCGCGTCGGTGGAGATCTCGATCTGCGCTCAGGCGCGCCGGTCACCGGATTCGGCGTCGGCAATCCGTTCGACGAAACCTTTTACCACAGCTACTACATCTGCGTGCAGAACTGTACAAGTCCGTCATCAGAGCGCGTATATGAGAACTCGCCTAGGGGCAAATACGGGCGCACGCCATGGACCTACAACATCGGTGCAAGCGTCTCGTGGGTCACGCCGATCAGCAACAAGGGCGATCTGCAAGTCAAGTTCGCGGTCTACAACTTGCTCAACCAGCAACGCACGACCGCTGTCGATCAGGATCTGCAGACCGACATATCGAGTTCGCTCAGCGAAACGTTCCGCCAACCGATCCGCTTCCAGAATCCGCGGTTTGCACAGTTGACGGTAACGGCGAGCTTTTAAATCGAACCACCGCGATCCGGCTTTCAACCGGATCGCCATGTCTTCCCCGACGTGGCGGCCGGCACTGCTCTCCTGCCGGTTTCGCCACGTTTTCTTTTGTGGATAGCGTTGACCATGCTGATTTCCGAAGTTTCCAACGCATCGGCCCGCGAGAAAATTGACGTTCCGAATACGCTTTCCAACTTCGATGGCGTCGATCTCGTGGCACTCGCGGCCCGCGTTGGCACGCCCTGTCACGTTTATTCGGCCAGCACGATCCGGCGGCGAATCGATGATCTTCAGACAGTGCTGACAGGGCTGGATGCGCAGATCTGCTTCGCCGTGAAGGCGAATCCGCTGCGCGCGATCCTTCAAATGATGGCTGCCGCAGGAATTGGCGCGGATATCGTTTCCGCTGGCGAGCTTCGACGGGCGCTGGACGCGGGCATTGAACCGGGCCGTATCGTCTTTTCCGGCGTCGGCAAGACCGCCGATGAAATGAGCATTGCCCTCGATGTCGGCATCGCGCGATTCAATGTCGAGTCACGCGACGAGCTGGAAACCCTGCAGACGGTCGCCGCCGAGAATCGAAAGATTGCCGATGTCGCAGTGCGTATCAATCCCGATGTGGATGCGCA
>JBDSPX010000173.1:0-12653 GCA_039930065.1 Dokdonella sp. | reverse complement strand
GTACGCATCTCGTCGCCATGCATGAGATCGATTCGGTGGTTGCACAAGGCAACTATATCGAGGTTCATTCAGGCGGAAATTCCTACACCGTCCGTCAATCGCTCGCATCGTTCGAATCCGAGCTTGATCCCGAACTGTTCAAACGTCTGCATCGGTCGCTGGTCGTTCGCATCGGCGCCATACGGGAAATCCAGTCTGTCGGCTCAGGAAGCTTTCGGCTCGAGATGCGCGGCGGACGATGCTTCCACACAGGTCGAAGCTACGCTGAGCAAGTGCGCAAATTGATGCGCTGATTCATTTTGGCGAAACCTGTGCGTTGAATGTCGCTGATCGGTCGGTGACCCAATGCACGTCTGTCATGGCTAGCCAAACTTGGCGTAGGCATTCGGCACCCGAATACACAAACATCAAAATGGTTGGGCCGGCAGAGCTGTCGAGAACCATGAGCAGCAGAATCGGCTCGATCGTACCCACGCGACGGCGCACCTGGATTTCGAAGATGCGAGGGTTGAGGTCTTCGAAGCCATCGGTAAGCGGCGCGGGCGGCAGCTGTGTGAACACTTCTTTGCGCGTGAAAGGCGGCACCTTCAGCGTTGAACTCGCTGGACATCAACTTGACGTCTTCAAGTCGAACAGTAGATTCGACGCCGACTGACCGCGCGCGCCGCGCCGCGAATTCCATCTCGACGCGCATCGCTGAATATCCAACGTGGACCGCATCGCTTGATCGTCGACGAGATTCCACTTGCGCGCCGGGAATGAAACTTACGCGAATCAAGGTGTGCAGAGACGGATGACAGCGATTGAAACTCGCCCTCATCGCGAAGACGAGAGGCTCGTGGCAACCGCCTATCGGCTGGTCATCGAACGTCTGGGTGGGTCGAAAATGTCCAACTCATCGGCTATGTGCGTTCGCCGGATTGACAAAAAATGAGATGTTTCGCCAAGCTTTCGCTTGATTCCCGTGTGCTGAACGGGCCACCGCCCAGCGACCCATGTGATCCGCATCACACTAACCTCAGCCGTTGGGGATGCGGATTGTGATCGGTGTCGCAACGTTACGACTATCTCCCCCCGGCATGCCAAAAAATCGTCGGTCTGGCACGCCGCTTGCTCTGTCAGTAGTGAATGCCAATCACCACCCTATAGGAAGTCGCCATCATGGGAGTCATGTTCAGCTTCGCACCAAACTCGACCGTGAAATCCAAATCCTCGATCGAATGGGAGCACCGATATGGCGGTGCATTGTCCGTCGCGGTCATGGATGCCGAAACTGTCGCGGGCATCTCGGGACCTTGGGGAGATGGAAGTTTTGCACTGACATGGTGGTCAACGCAGCGTTTTGCCATTTTGCCAGTACTTGAATTCCATGGCTCGATGGAAGCGGCGAAGCTACGGGTGGAGAAAATTGCGGATCAACTCGGTAGCATGACGCTCGACGATAGTTTCGCGTAAGAATCGAGCTTTGAAATCCAACGCGTACGCTCCCTCACTTTCTCGCTGCGATTGTGTGGTGTGTCTTTTTTGCAATCCAGCCAAACGGCTCCGGGGAATTTCGCGACAGCTTGGATACGTGTGCGGACAAGTGATGCCTGGGCAGAGGCGAAAGAGTTTCCGCCAGTAACGATCCACATGCAAAAACAGTTATAGACCGATCGGCATCAGATAATTGACAGAGTGACGAGGCAAGTCATCCATCTTGTGAGGGTGGCTTCGCCGACTAGTTGGCGGTGGTAAGCGCAGGGCATTTCGGAGCGTGGCATGAACTTCGACAATTTCAGCCGAGGGCATTTTTCGGCCGAAAGCGATTGTGGAGTTCAAGACAGGTCTCTCGCAAAGACCGAGCCCGAGGCGCCAAATTCCATAGCGTTCAGGCGCGCCCATCGTATCTGGTCAGAGATCGGCAGGGCGCGAAAACTCGTGTCTTCAAGCCCAATCCGTGATTAACCACGCACGCGATACCCACCGCGGATTCGATAGCAGTATCGGCCCATCCTCGAATGGGCTCGCATGCTTCTGGACACTTTCGAGGTTGACTGGTGTCCGTTCACGAAGCGCACATCACAATCTGTGTGTCAACGCGCATTTG
The DNA here is from genome assembly GCA_039930065.1 of Dokdonella sp. Lineage (GTDB taxonomy): Bacteria > Pseudomonadota > Gammaproteobacteria > Xanthomonadales > Rhodanobacteraceae > Dokdonella. The sequence goes on along the minus strand of JBDSPX010000173.1, from coordinate 10,564 downwards.
AGTCCGCCTGAATGGCACGAATGATGCAGAAGCCATCGCACCAGAAACAATTCGGCATCGACCGACGGATAAGCAAGATGTGGATTGATAGAATTCGCCAAGACTTTAGTCTCGCTCTGGTGGTGACATTTGGTGTGATCACCAACTTGATGATTTTGCCGTTCGCAGGTTATCGATTGCTGACCGGACAAACTGCTGGAGGTCTCATCGACCTGATGATCGTAACGTGCATCACGGTTGGATCTGCGTACGCCTATTTTACCCGCCGCACTGCGGGCCCGGCTCTTTTCCTTGCTGTAACCTATTCGATCGGATGCATTGCGATTGCCTACGTGAGCGGTACAGCGGGCACGTTGTGGATTTACGCTGTCCTTCTTTCAAATTTCCTTCTGGTTGATCGCATGCGCGCAGCGGTAATTTCCGCTTTCGCGATTGCGGCCGTCGCAGCGAGTTCTCTGGCACTACCGGAGTTGGCACAGAAGTCCGCATTTATCGGATCCAGCGTTGTGGTATGCCTGTTTTCGTTCGTCTTCGCGTGGCGCGCCGATCTCCAACGGCAGGAACTTGAAAATCTTGCATCCGTCGATCCTTTGACCGGAGCGCAAAATCGACGAGGAATGCATGCGGAAATCAAGCGAGCGATGGAGAGCGCTGCCAAAAACCGTAAACCGCTCGGACTCATCATTTTCGATCTCGACCATTTCAAGGATATAAACGATCGATTCGGTCATGAAGCGGGTGACAACGTGCTGGTTCAGATTGCTCGGGTGGTCAGAAGCATAACGCGCAAAAATGAGCGATTCTTCCGTTTTGGAGGTGAGGAATTTGCTTTGCTGATTCCCGATGCCGATTCTGCTGCCTTGCGTGCGGTGGCTGAAAAAATTCGCATCGGTATTGAGCGTGATGTCTACTGCGGTGACACGCCTGTAACAGCATCCTTCGGCGCAAGTGTCCTGCGCGTGGACGAAAGTGAGTCGCACTGGCGTGACCGCGTCGATGCCGCCATGTATCGAGCCAAGCATGAAGGGCGAAATCGTTCGGTCGTTGACGAATTTCCCGCCACTGGCGGTCATACATCGGACGCCGAGGCATCGAATTCGACAGACGCAAATGATTCCGCGACCGACGCAGCCGATTCGGGAGAGCGCACAAGATCGTCTTCGCCGGCGCGCCGAAGCTCCTGAAATCGTTTGGCTTGAGTCAACTGCGTTTCAATTCTGATTCTTGTTGGTCTATTTCCAACGTGCGGCAAGCTTGCGCCAAAAGATCAATGCGAGAAGCGCGGTTCCCAAGAGTGCGATAGGGTTGAGCCAGCGGTCGGACCCGCTTGTCATCCGACAGCGCGGGCGCTCGTTCTCGCCGGGCTCACATAGCGCCGTGACCGATTGACCCGGGGTCCAGCTATTAAAGCTTGAAACATAAATCGAATGTGCGGGATCCTTCGCGCCAAAATCGAGCGTTACTTCATGGCTCTGAATCTTGGTCACGCTTGCGCGCAACTCACGGCCTCGACTTCCGAAAGTCAGTTGGTTGAGGAGGGAGGCGGCAGCGAAAAAGCACAAGATCAGTGCGATGACAAAGCTGATTTTCCTTGCGGTGTCGCTCGCATCCGGCTTCACTTGCGGACGCGATGCGAACGGTCGGGCGGGTTCGGGTCGCGCTTCAGCCTCTTCCCTTTCGGCGAGTTCCTCCGCAGTTGGTATTGTTCCGCCGAACACCGCGCTGGCGAGCTAGGTAGCCATGAGTAATGCTGAACTTTCCTCCCTCGGTAAGGCATGGATGCCGGCAGTTCGTTGTGCTCTGGGTAGTACGCGAATTTCAAACTCTTCGAAATAGTCAATGCCGCGCCGCGACGAAGAGGCAGCAAGCATCCAGACGATGGTGCCGGGGTTCGTATTGACGCCGGTTTTCGGTGTGGGCCTGCGCCCAGACGGCACGCCATCGGCCGGGATGTCGAAGCGAAACGGAAGGATGCCGCTAGCATTGATCTTGCCGAGATCAATTGACGTTTGCCAATCACAGTCCGGCAAGGCTCTGGTGCCAGTGTTTGCACTATGGGGTGTTGCGGGACGCCATTCACAGATCAGGCGCATGGTGATTGGCGCTTCGAATGCGGCGATACGAGTTACGCGTAGAGTCCCCTCGAAGGGTTCGCCCAATACGGGAACATTGGCGTCGATGCTCGACACACCGAAAAGCTGAAACCTGCGTCCATGGATAGAGCCTCGGGCCAGGAAGAACAGACCCAGGAAAGCCGACGCGACTGCAAAGAAATGCGGGAGCGGGAAAAAATCGGGCGAACGTGGATTCAGCATGCCATCGTGCCCAAGCCAGATGAATCCTGCCGCCAAAATGGCGGCAGAGAATCCCAGGCAAAACAAACCGGCTTTGACACGCGTGTGCTCAAGGTCAGGCTGCTCAGCTTCAACGTGAATTCCATCGCCTGGATCGTTTCTCATTGGCGCGCACCGTTGATTTTCAGGGGCAATGTACACCGCTTTCAAACCACGCCGGTAGCTATTCGCAGGCTACATTGCGCGCGCAGGAACGATGCTCCAGGCGAAGGTTCACGCAGTGGTTGCGCTTGTCACTGGAAGGGTCAATCCGTGCTCGATGCCGTGTGCAGGAGTAGGGTCAGTGCGCAGCGCCGACCCACCAATGCCGAAACGCCCGAGCCGACCCACCAAAGGCACGCCAGCGTTTGCATGTCCCTTGAAGCCCAGATTCGACCGGCGGCTTTCGGTGGCAATCGGACCCCGATGGGGAAAGTTCTGCGCGCGAGCCTGAGTTGTTGTGGGTCGGCGCTGCGCGCTGACGCTTCTCCGCCAAGGCCGCTGATGAAGCGTCCCGTAGCGGATCGAATCCGCCGGTGACATCGGCTGTGTCGACACGCAACGCTTGAACGAACGATGACCAATTTCCGTCCAAGACCGCGCGACTCCAGATCTCCTTCAATGGGGGCAAACACACCTCGCGTTCGGTTTTGCCGTTCTGCGGCATTTGATGGAGGACACGCACCTCCCCGGGGCGTCTGGAGTCCGTCACCATGAACGCTTTTCGTCTTCGTGTCGCTTTGTTGTTCGTCGCTCTTTCTGCCGCCACGGCTTGTGAAGCTGCAACGTGGGTGTATGACTCGAAGATTCCTCTCGCCCAGCACTTGGACAACCAGCGATTTGGTACAACGGTAGCTGCCGATTTGTACCCGAACGGTACAATTCGCGCGCTGTACGTCGGTTCGCCCAACTCGACCGTAAGTTTTGAGGCGGGGGGGACGTTTCCCGCGGCTGGCATCGTCTATGCGCTCTCGCCGATTGGCGGCTGGCATATAAGAGAGATTCTGCACCGCGACAATCCCGTCGCCAACGACCATTTCGGTGCCTCGCTGGCCGTGCATCACGGCGTCATCGTGGTGGGCGCACCAGACGCCGATATCGGATTTCCAGTCGACGCCGGTTCGGTGACGGTGTTTCTTGATCAGTTTTACAATCATCCGGAAATCAATCCCGAACCCGCCATCACGAATCCGATTGGATTTTTTCCAGGTGAATTCGCGGGTGGCCATTTCGGCAAGAGTGTGGATATTGATGGCGACGGGCTAGCCGCTGGTGTCGGAAGCTTCGTGGCGATTGGTGCGCCGAACGTACTCACTGATGGAGCCGTGTACGTCTATCACGTGGAGGAGCAAACCAGCAATTCTCTTGTTGGTCTGGACTACGGCAGCAATGCCGGCTCGCTCGGTGCCAGCGTTGCGATCAATGCCACGAGTGGCAGCACCTTTGTTCTCGCCGCCGGTGCACCGGGCGTGACCGAGAACGGGCAGGCTTTGGCAGGCGAGGCCTATCTATATGTGCCGATAAGTGGCGGTTTGACCAAGTTTGAAACGCTCAAGGCCTTGAATCCGGCTTTTGCTGATGCGTTTGGCGGATCTGTCGCGATCGATGAAGCGGGGCATGTCTATGTCGGTGCGACTGGCCGCCAGAAGAGCGCAGGCGTGAGAACCGGTTCGGTGACGTTATTCAAGCCCAGCGGCCTTTTCAGCTATGCACTCGATATTGAGCTTTTTCCCAGCACCGGCGCAGCGAATGGCGATCTGTGTGGCGCATCGATCTCGCTCAATCGCAGCGGCGACGACAGTGGAGTCTTCGCAATTGGCTGCCCCAGCTTCGATGGTCTGGTCACCAATGAGGGTGCTGTGCGCGTTTTCAGGACAGTCAATGTCGGCGGCAGTGACCTCTGGTTCCAGACGCGCTTGGACATGGCCGATTACGCCCATGGCGCCGACGATATCGGCCGCAGCGTAGCCTTTGGTTTGCAACATATCTATGCCGGCGCACCACTGGCTGACAGCTTCGGGGCCACGAATAACGGCACCGTGCAGGTGTTTTCCGTCGACAGGATTTTTGCCGATGGATTCGAGAATTGAGATCCGCAGGACAGCAGGGGCCTGAGTGCGCCCCTGCGCTTTCCTCAGGAATTGACCAACGCGTCAGTCGACGTAGGGACTGTCCGCGATCGATTTTGCCGTGCTCTCAGGCATGGTCGCCCCGATCATCGTGAACAGGAGTCGCGTGGTGACCATAAGCGTGATCAGAACAGTGTCTGCGTCGATCGGGTGATCAAGGTGTTTGAGCATGGAAACGATCAAAGTGCCCAGGGTCACAGCGACGATGCTCATGAAAATCATCGCGAGTATGGTGACTCCACCATCAAGCAACCGACTTCTCGCCCAAGCCAGCTTTGGATCCGGCGCTTGTTTTGCCTGCCAAAGTGAAAATCCAATACTGATTGTGACGTAGAGTAGTGACACGACAAGATCGTGGATGTCGGCATCATCGAGGCTCTGCCAGGCGATAGCCAATGCCGCGCCGCGCCCTTCATTGCTTGCGATGCCGTATGTTGCAAAAACAAAGAAATATATGAAAGCTAAAAGAGCGGTGAGCTTGAGCATGTCGAATGCGTGCCTTCCGAGCCCGCGTTCGGGATAAAGCGGAATCGTCGCAAGGCTCATCAACAGGAGCTCCACCGCCAATACGGCCTGCATGACCAAATAGGACAAGCCGCCGAACAGCGCGATGACGAGCAGGATGATGTTCGAAAGCGCCAAACTCGCAAGCGTCCGCATCGGCAGGGCGAGAATTTCATCGAGAATTTTCTTTGGATTGTTTGCCATCGGTCGAAGCGGCCTCATGCGGGTGGTGCAACACTAATTGGTCAAGGGCTTGCTTGCGTGAGCCATGCCAACGGGTTAGCTGTTTTTTCTGTTATTCGCGCGCCAGCGTGTGACGACCACCGTCGATCCAGGTGTCCTTGTCATGCAGAATCGCCTGCGCGGGTAGTTCCGGTGTCTGCACGCCCGCGCCCGTCGACTTTCTCACGGCAGTGCCGATCGCGAGGAATTCGATCAGTCCATTGCCGATGTGATGGATGAATGTCTTCACGCCGACAACGGTCGAAGCGCCGATCGAATCAGCTTCCGTTTTCAGGCGTGACATCGCAACTTCACGTGCTTCGAGTACCAGCCGGCTGAGCTCCGGCAGTTCACCTTGCGTGAAGGACTGGAAGAAACTTTTCACGCCGCCAAAAATGCCGAGCGAATAGACCGAGGTCGACAGCAACAAGCGCATTGGCACGTAGCCGAGCTTGCTCATTGTCCATAATTCCTCTCCGGTGAGATCGCTTGTTACCGGGCTGCCGCTGGGCAGGGCAGGATTGAACGCGGCGGTGCCGGTCATGGTCATCTCGTGCGCGGAATGCCACAGCATCACTTGGGTTCGGATGCCGACCACGGCGTTGGCTTTTTCCTTTTTCGCCTCCGAGACCAGTCGGCTCAGGGCTCGGTGACGTGTCGCGTTGATCACGTCGCTGTATTCGCGAATTTCGCCGCGGGCCAACGACTTCAGTCCGCCGAGCAGGCCGCCGCCAATACCCAGCGAGTAGGCGATGTTGCCGAATACATGCTGCAGCGGCTGATAGCCGGCATCCATGTGGCAATACAGTTCCTGAGCATTGCCTGCAGAAGTGAAGAACCGATTGGCAGACTTGTTCTTGTCATGCACGCAGGAGCCGGTAAAAAGGAATTCCGTGTGCGCCCCCTGATGCATCAATTCACTGGTTACTCCGGTCACACCGGAGGCGCCGTGCTTTTTTGCTTCGGCCACCATGCGCGTGAAGGCGGTCAGGCGTGCGTCGTGAATCTGCTGGGTAACCTGGGTCACCTCGCCGCCGGCGAGATTGCTCAGTCCGGAGCCAAGCGAGCGCATGAACCCCATTGAGTTGACGCAGTTGCCGACGACGAAATCGCCGGCTTCGTAGCCTTTCGCATCGAGCAGATAGATTTCATTGCCTGACAAGCCGGTGATTCGGGTCATTGCATTGCTCGCGGTTGTGTAAGGGAAGCCTGTAGAGTTTATCGATCGAGCAAGTCGATCGCTCAATAACGAAACGCAAATCAGCTGCCAAACAGGACATCCCTCAAAAAACGGAGGGTCGCGCGTGAGTGGCAATCTCGCGTGTTCCGAAGTGCAATCAACTCGCCGCAGCGCCGGACAATCGGATCAGCCGGTTGAGGCAAGTGACGCTGTTGAATCCCGTTGGATACCAACGGCGCCTGCAGCATCAGGTTTGCTGCAACGATACCTTCAGGCATAAGCGGCGTTTGCAGCAGGTTCAATTCCGCCTTCGTGGCAACGCGGTCAAGACTCGGGATTGGATCCTGCAGTTTTCCACGAAGCCCGTAGTATCGAGCAACTGCGTGCCATGACAATCATTCATGCTGCTGGAAGCGAAATCTCGAGAAGTTCGGTGGTTGTTGTGGTTCGCAGTGAATACGAGCGATGGCAGGGCAATACCCAGGCATCGTCGGTTCCAAGTGATATGGAATCGTCGCCGTAGCCGGCCCATTCGACTTCGCCATGGAGCACAAAGAAAAACCGGAACGCTGCGGTTTGCGATGCGTGGTTGATTGGCTTTTCAGGAGTGCCTGCCAGTTTCAACACGCGCGCGCCGGCAGCACGCTCGGTTGCAACGCTGATGCCGGTATCTCGATAGGTAATTCCTTCCGCGATGGGGACCCATTCGACATCGGCTGCGACGTGGCGGACAAAGCGCTGTCCGTTGAACACGCGCAGAGGATTGAGTGATGACGTCGGCAGGGTGAGGTCATGATCGCGCCAGGTTTCGTGTTCGGCCGGTGTGCCGAGTTCGATCACTTCGAGTCCGGCCGAGGATTCGAGCACGCGATGGCGGATGGTTGGCGGCTGCAGTACGCAATCGCCGGCTTGCATGACGAACGGTTCGCCTTGATCTTCGTAGACCACGCGCACCCAGCCGCGCCGGCAATAGATCAGCTGCACGCCAACCGTGTGATAGTGGACGTAATCATCGACTGGCCCACCGTCGAGGATGCGGATATGCGAGGCGATGATGCTGCCATCCAGTCGCCCAGGAATCAGATCGCGGTATTGCATCCCGGCGCGCCCGACGCCCCAGCTTGAACCTTCATCAAGTCGGCAGACTATCGGCTGATCCACGGGCGTTACTGAAAGACCTGACAATGGCGGATCTTCGAAGGCGATCGCAATCGCATCCGGTATTTCGGCCATCGACTCACAGCGTGGCTTCAGTGCATGGGGAAGACGCAAGGTGATCGGCGAAAGCGGGGTTGATTGGCCCGCTGACTGCTCAAGACGCAAATGGATTCCATGGCCCGAAACCAGCGCGATCCGCGGTGCATCGGCAGGCATGATCATGTCGAGGCGGAAGCCGAGTTGATCGACGAGAAATCTCATCGTCCGCTCAAGCGCTGCGCAAGGTACGACAATCTGAACTGCTTCAGTAGGCTTGTTGTCAGGCATGGTTTTGACGCTTCAATCCGCGACGGTGCGCGAAGGATCTGCTATTTCGAGTGAGCGCAGCAATACGCTGGCCTGCGTGCGATTGCTGACGCCGAGGCGTTCGAACACCGCGCTCATGTGCGCCTTGACTGTGCGCTCCTGAATATCGAGCCGATCGGCAATTTGCTTGTTGAGCAGGCCTTCGGCGACGAGTGACAACACGCGCAGTTGTTGCGGACTCAATGAGGCGAGTCGTGCCGCGAGTTCACGATCCTGGACGACCTCGGCATCATGGCGATCGTGGCGCGGCAAGGGTGGGGGATTTTCGCAAGCGATGACTGCGCGCAGCAGACTCTGGATTTCGTCGATGCCACTGCGCTTCGGAATGAAACCGGCAGCGCCATAGGTGACTGCGCGGCGCATGACGATAGGGTCGTCGTTGGCTGAAATCATCACGACGGCGACTGAAGGGAACTCCGTGCGCAGCGAAACCAGCCCCATCAAACCGTGACTGCCCGGCATGTGCAGATCGAGCAGAACGAGATCGATGTCGCCTCGCTTGTTGAGTGCCTCGCGAGCGGAATCGAGTGCATCGGCTTCAATAATCTCGATGTCATCACCGAGATTCCCGACCGCCTGCACGAGGGCGAGGCGGAACAGAGGATGATCGTCGGCGATGAGGATGCGGGTCATGCGTGAAGGGTAACGCGTAATTGACTGAGGCAGAAAACGAAGGGTCAGCGAAGCGTGAGCTTGAGTTGACCGCGTGGTTCTTCATTCGCTCGTCGCCCCTGCGAAGGCAGGGGCCCAGTGACTTTGCTTTTGATTTGCAACGGCAGCTTCATGCATCGGCGGTGTTCGTGGGAGGTCTTCAAGTCACTCGGCAAGGCAGGGGTGCTGGGCCCCTGCCTGCGCAGGGTCGACGAGAGGGTATGTGTGTGCTGGATTCGGTTTCGAAGCCACTTGCCTCTTCAATCTTCAGAGGCAAGAAATGGGATCAAGCGAAAGTTCGCTGTTGATATGTCGAGCGAAGAGCATCAGCGCGCAGCGCCGACCTACAAGAGCCGAGCCAAGAGCGTCAGCGCGCAGCGCCGACCCACAAGAGCCAGCGCACAAGCGTCTTTACTGGCTCGTCGCCCCTGCGTAGGCAGGGGCCCAGTGACTTTGCTTTTGATTTGCAACGGCAGCGTCATGCATCGGCGGTGTTCGTGGGAGGTCTTCAAGTCACTCGGCAAGGCAGAGGCGCTGGACCCCTGCCTGCGCAGGGGCGACTCGCGGCTTGATTGCCGGTGCTCAGGCGACAACACCCAACTGACTCAAGATCGAGCGCGCCGCTTCGCGACCATCCAGTACGGCGCGGACAACCAGATCTGCGCCGCGAACGTTGTCGCCACCGGCAAAGACCTTCGGATGTGCGGTCTGCAGCGGTAGGTGCGTGCCGCCGACTTTCAGGCGTCCGTTCTTTTCAACTTCGATGCCTGCGCTCGCACACCAATCCGGTGGGCTGGCGAGAAAGCCAAACGAGAGGATCACGATGTCGGCCGGAATCGTCTGTGCGCTGTCGGCGACGATTTCAGAGCGGGCGCGGCCATCGCCATCGGAAATCAGCTCGGTATCGGCGATCTCGACACCGTCGACATAACCTTCGCCGATGATCGCGAGTGGTTGTGCAAGAAAGCGGAATATCACACCTTCATCACGCGCGTTCTTCACTTCCTTGCGCGATCCCGGCATGTTTTCCTCGTCGCGACGATAGACGCAGGTCACCCGCTCCGCGCCGAGGCGCACCGCGGTACGCACACAATCCATCGCCGTGTCGCCGCCACCGAGGACGACGACGCGTTTGCCCTTGAGATCGGGCAACACATCATCGGCCGTTGCGGTGCCGAGTTGGTGGCGTGCATTGGCGATCAGAAAGGGCAGGGCGACAATCACGCCGGGCAGATCCTGTCCGCGCAGTTGCGCGTCAACGGCGGTATAGGCGCCGGTTGCCATGAACACCGCATCGTAGTCGTCGACGAGTTTGGCGAAGGCGATATCCGGTCCAACCTCGACGCCGAGATGAAAGCGCACACCCTGATCCTCAAGCACGCGACGACGCGTTTGCACGATGTCTTTCTCAAGCTTGAAGGCCGGGATGCCGAAGGTCAGCAAGCCGCCGATTTCCTCGTAGCGGTCATACACATCGGCACTGACGCCCGCGCGAGCGAGGCGGTCGGCGGCGGAAAGCCCTGCTGGGCCCGCGCCGATGATCGCAACGCGTTTGTCCGTCTTCGAGGTGGCTTCGGGTGGACGCCAGCCGCGCCGGATTGCCTCGTCGGTGACCGAGCGTTCGATCGCACCGATCGTCACCGCGCCGAAACCTTCTTCGAGCGTACAGACGCCTTCGCAGAGTCGATCCTGCGGACACACGCGTCCGCAGATTTCCGGCAGCGGATTGGTTTCGTGCATAAGGGTGGCGGCATCCTCGATGCGGCCTTCCTTGACCAACTTGAGCCATTGCGGAATGCGATTGCCGAGCGGGCAACCCCAAGAGCAATACGGGTTGCCGCAATCGATGCAGCGTGATGCCTGATCGACCGATTCGCCACCGACAAAGTCCGCATTGATCTCGTTGAAGTTGACGATCCGAATCGGAATCTTGACCTCGCTGGGCAGGGCGCGCGGAAACTTGAGGAATGGAAATGGACGATCGCTCATGCCGCCTCCCTCAACTCATTCGACAACGCGGC
>JBDSPX010000172.1:0-4351 GCA_039930065.1 Dokdonella sp. | reverse complement strand
CTTTCGGATCAGCGACCACTTGCAAGCTGGTTCCATTGACGGCGACCACCTTGACCGCGGTTCCGACGGCGCAGTCATCACCTTCGGCCAGCCAGGCCGAGTCGCCGACCGTGACTTTGCCGCGGCCGTTGATGATCGCATCCACCACTACAACGCGTCGCCCGATCATGCGATCGCCCTTGCGATTCAGCAGCGGCTGATCGTCGCGCAGTTCGGCCGAGGGGCGAATGAATTTCCAGTAGACCAGGCACACGGCAATCGAGAGCAGTGCAAACAAAATGGCCTGAACAATGAACACCAGATTCGGAACGGCCAGCATGACGAGGCCCATAAGGCCTGCGGCCAAGCCGATCCAGAGCAGGAAATAACCGGGTGCAACGAGCTCGGCTGCAATCAGCAGCAAGGCAAGCAGCCACCATCCGTAGCTGGCGAGAAGATTGGAAATTGTCGCGTCCATATCGACTCCTGCTCAGCGCATGACCGGCGGCGGCGCACGCGGCGGCGGTGGGGGCGGCGTATGGGACTTTTCAAAAGCGCTCTTGGCAATTTCCGAAATGCCGGCGAGAGAGCCAAGGATGCCGGTTGCCTCGAACGGAAGAATCAGCATCTTCTGGTTCGGCGAATGCGCCATTTCCTTGAGTGCCTCGACATATTTGTTGGCAACGAAGTAGTTGATCGCATTGATGTCGCCACCGGCGATCGCATCGGAGACCATCGTCGTCGCCTTGGCTTCCGCTTCCGCGAGGCGTTCGCGCGCCTCGGCTTCACGGTAGGCAGCCTCACGCTTGCCCTCGGCTTCAAGAATCGCCGCCTGCTTTTCTCCGTCAGCCTTGAGGATCGCGGCCTGGCGAAAACCTTCTGCTTCAAGAATGTTCGCGCGCTTTTCACGCTCGGCCTTCATCTGCCGCGCCATCGAATCAACGAGATCGCGTGGCGGCGAAATATCCTTGATCTCGATACGCGTGACTTTGACACCCCAGGGATGCGTCGCGAGATCGACGACCATCAGCAGCTTGGCATTGATCTCGTCGCGCTTGCTCAAGGATTCATCGAGATCCATCGAGCCGAGTACGGTGCGGATATTTGTCATGATCAGGGCCAGCGAAGCCTGCTCGAGATTGGAAACCTCGTAGGCAGCCTTCGCCGCATCCAGTACCTGATAGAACACGACGCCGTCCACGCGTACGACCGCGTTGTCCTTGGTGATGACTTCCTGTGACGGAACATCGAGGACCTGTTCCATCATGTTGATCTTGTGACCGACGTTTTGCATGATCGGAATAAGAAGATGAAAGCCCGGCGTCAGCGTGTGCGTGTACTTGCCCCAGCGTTGCACCGTCCACTCGAATCCTTGAGGCACGATGCGCACCAGTTTGGCGAGCACAATGGCTGCAACGACGATTACCACCAAGCCAAGAAAAACCGAACCAGGCATTTCACTCTCTCCATGAATTCATGTTCGCCCAATCTAGCAGGAGTGGACGCATAGCGGTAATCCTTGCATGTCGTCTTGTCAGACTCATGCGGAGCGCAGCGGACAGCTACGCAATCATTACGCGAGATCCGCTGTTTGCGGAAGTATCAAGGTCACCTGCAATCCGCCATCGATTCGATTCGCCAACTGCAGGCGACCGCCATGTGCCTCGGCGATTTCGCGAGCAAGTGCAAGGCCGAGGCCGGTGCCACTGCGCTTGGTTGAATAGAACGGCAACAGCGCATTCGAGAGCACCGTCTCACTCATGCCCGGGCCGCGATCGCGAACGTCGATGCGCAGCTCGCGGCTGCGAAATTCGACTGCGATTTCGATCGCGTCAATGTCGCTTCCGGATTCGCGGGCATTCTTGAGCAGGTTGATCAGCATCTGTTCGATTTGCGCACGATCGAATTGAGCTGCCGTCTTCGGAATCGGGCCGACCAGGCGGAACTGCGAATGCTGTCCCAGCGTGGCAAGAAACGGTTGCCATTCAATGCTGGACAGTTGCGGCGTCGGCAATTTTGCGAAATGCGCATAGCCCTGGACAAAGTTGCCGAGATGCAGGGCTCGCTCCTCGATCGTATCGAACACGAGCTCGAGGCGAGTCAGCTCTCCGCGTTTGGCCAACTGCCTGCCCGAATGCGACAACGACCGGATCGGTGCCAGCGAGTTGTTGAGTTCGTGGCTGACCACACGGATGACTTTCTTCCAGGTCGCCACTTCCTGGCGCGACAGTTCACGGGTCATGCGTCGCAGCATGAGCATGCGATGGCTGCGCCCCTGCAACTTGAAGTTCCGTTGCGAGAGATGAAAGGTTTCCTCTTCATGGTTCAGCTCGACGCTGAACAGGGAGTCGGTTCCACTCGACATCGCCTCGGCAAGTTGCGGTGGCGCTTCGGCAATGATTGCATCGATCAAGCTGCCGTTCATCGTACGACCGCCGTTCAACAACGAACGCGCAGCGAGATTCGCATAGACAACGTGGCCGCCCGGTTCAACCAGGGTCATCGCAGTCGGGGAGTTCTGCACAACTGTGTCGAGCAGCAGCTCGCGTTGAAACAAGTTCTGGCGCTGCTCGCGAAGCACGCGACCGAGCTCATTGTGTGCCTCGACGAGGTCACCGATTTCGTCGCGACGGTTGTTGCGTATCGAAAAGCTGAAATCGCCATCGCCAAATGCCGACACGCTGCCGGACAGCGCGCGAATCAGTGCTGCGACCGGTCGCGCCAGGGTGCGAGCCAGCAACAATCCCGGCAGGCACAAGAGCAAGACGGCGATGACCGCGGCCTCATCGATGTCATGCATCCAGTTGCTCAGGCCGGCGATAAGACACGCTGTCAGAATCGACCACAGAGCCAATACGGCTGCGAGTTTTCCTTCCAGAGAAAAAATGCGCATGCGTGTCTGTTTCGTTTTGGTTGTGAGCGGCGTACGGCATTGTCGGGGCAAGTCGGCGCCGCGTCCAATTCACCTGATTGACGTCTGCGTGCTGTTCAAGTGCGCGGATGCCGCTACAATCGCGCGCCGTGGCAGCTCGTGAAGCCAGGTGGGTCGATCAAGGCGGTGCTCGATCGGCCGCACTGCGACGCGAGAGTTTCTTGGCGTATTCCGTATCGGGCCTATAGCTCAATTGGTTAGAGCAGCGGACTCATAATCCGTTGGTTCCAGGTTCAAGTCCTGGTGGGCCCACCACGCAATCGGTTGATCTGGGTCAAGGCGGGCCAGCGCATCCTCGCGCACGATTCGGGCATGGCCGCCTCCCTCCGCACTCGCCCCGTCAATCCCGTGTCGCATGTGTTCGATGCCGAACTGGTGGCGCGCTATGACATCCGTGGGCCGCGTTATACGTCGTACCCGACCGCACCGCAATTCCATGGTCAGTTTTCCGAAGACGACTTGCGCACGATCGTACGCTCTTCGAACGAGGATCCGATTCCGCGCGCGCTGTCGATCTATGTGCATATCCCGTTTTGTCTGAGCCCGTGCTTCTATTGCGGATGCACGCGCATCATCACGCGCGATAAAGGCCGTGCGGACGAGTACCTCAGCCACTTGCTGCGCGAGATTGAAATGACCGCGCCGATGTTCGATCGCGATCGTCGAGTCGATCAGTTGCATCTGGGCGGCGGAACTCCGAATTTTCTCGATGCGGCGCAGATGACGCGCTTGCTCGGTGCGCTCGCGGATGGGTTCAATCTGTCCGATGATGCCGATCGCGAATTCGGCATCGAGGTCGATCCGCGCTACGCCGATGCAACGACTGTGCACATGCTCGCCAAGGTCGGCTTCAACCGGCTTTCGCTGGGCATCCAGGATTTCGACCACGAGGTACAGCTGGCGGTCAATCGCGTGCAGAGCGTGGCGCAGACGCGCGAGATCATTGAGGCCGCGCGTGAATGCGGGTTTCGTTCGGTCAGTGTCGATCTGATCCATGGCTTGCCCAAGCAGACACCGTCGAAGTTCGCGCGCACGCTGGACGAAGTGATCGCCCTGCAGCCGGATCGAATTGCGACCTACGCGTATGCGCATATGCCTGAGCGGTTTCGTGCGCAGAACCAGATCAAGGAATCCGACCTGCCGGATGCGCCGACGCGGCTTGCCCTCGTCGGGCAAACGATCGAGACACTCTGCGCGGCGGGCTATCGCTATATTGGCCTCGATCACTTTGCACGGCCAGAGGACGATCTCGCCGTTGCCCAGCGCGAGGGCACGATGCAGCGGAATTTTCAGGGCTATTCAACGCACGGCGATTGCGACCTGATCGGACTCGGCATGAGTTCGATCGGACATGTCGGACGCAGTTTTCACCAGAATGCGCGCAGCCTGCAGGGTTATTACATGGCGATCGACCATGGGCATCTGCCGTTGCAGCGCGGC
>JBDSPX010000171.1:0-3726 GCA_039930065.1 Dokdonella sp. | reverse complement strand
GCTACCATCTGCCGCCGACGACCTTGACTGGCAGCGTGCGCGGCGACATCGCCTTTATCGATCCGCTGATTGGCGTCGGCGAACTGGCGATCAGCGATCATCGCAGCAGTCAGCCGACCCTCGATGAATTGCTGCGCATCGCCTCCGAGGCGCATGTCGGCGGGCTCATGAGCGGCAAGGCCGGCATAGTTCATTTGCATCTTGGTGATGGGGCGCGCGGACTCGATCTGATCCGTCGTGCCTTGGCGCAAAGTGAAATCCCTGCGCGCGTGTTCAATCCCACGCACGTCAATCGACGGCGCGCGCTGTTCGACGAAGCACTCGAACTCAGCATGCAAGGCTGTCACGTCGACATCACAGCGTTCCCGGTCGAAGAAGGCGAAGACGCCTGGAGTGCTGCGGACGCCTTGCAGCGAGCGCTGGATTCCAGCGCACCGGACCATCGCGTCACGATCAGTTCCGATGCCGGCGGTTGCCTGCCGTGCTTCGACGCGCAAGGCCAACTCAGTCACATGGATGTGGGCTCGCCCGGCGCGCTGCTGGAAACCCTGCGCGAACTGCTCTC
This sequence comes from Dokdonella sp., assembly GCA_039930065.1. Lineage (GTDB taxonomy): Bacteria > Pseudomonadota > Gammaproteobacteria > Xanthomonadales > Rhodanobacteraceae > Dokdonella. Next base: position 3,161 of record JBDSPX010000171.1, on the reverse strand, counting down.
ACGCGGCCTGCCACTCGAACGCATTCTTCCGGCGTTCACGAGCAATGTCGCTGCTTTGCTGCGCCTGCCGCGCAAGGGCGTGATCGCTGTTGGAGACGATGCCGATCTGCTCGTACTCAACGAAGCCAACATCCTTTCCGATGTCCTGCTCGGCGGCGATTGGCATCTGCGCGAGGGTAAAACCCTGCGACGCGGCTTGCTCGAACCGTTACCATCCCCAACCCATTCGCAAGACGGTTCGCATTGATGCCAAGCAAGGTTCGTGACGGAGAAGAACGCGGCTGGATCATCCCGATCGGTGGCGCCGAGGAAAAGGAAAACGATCCGCGCATCCTCAAGCGCTTCGTCGATTTATGCGGCGGCGACCAGGCGGATATCGTCGTGCTTCCGACCGCCAGTCGCCTGCTCGATACCGGCCCACGCTACGAGCAGATCTTCCGCGAACTCGGCGCAGCCAAGGTTGAAGCGATCGACTACGACACCCGTCGCGACTGCGAAGAGAAGAGTCGACTCGATCGCCTCGCGCGCGCCACGGGAATCTTCTTCACCGGCGGAAACCAGTTGCGCATCACCACCGTGCTCGGCGGCACGCCGGTGGCCAAATTGATTCGCCAACGCAATGCCGAAGGCGTGCATGTCGCCGGCACCAGTGCCGGTGCAGCCATCTTGAGCGAACACATGATCGCGTTCGGCGAAGAAGGTGCGTCGGCGCGAGCCGGCAGTGTGCGCCTCGCGCCCGGACTTGGGCTGACCAATCGTTTCATCATCGATCAGCACTTTCGCCAGCGTGATCGGCTCGGTCGCCTGGCCACGGCGCTGGCTTTCAATCCGTTCGCGATCGGCATCGGACTCGATGAAGACACCGCCGCATTTATCGGCCCGGACAACATCCTCGAAGTCGAGGGCAGTGGCTCGGTCACCGTGATCGATGCGGCTGGCCTGCAGTTTTCTTCGATGGATCGCGCCAACGAAGGTGACGCGATCTGCCTGCTCGGCCTCGGCATCCATATGCTCGTGCCAGGCGCCACCTTCAACCTGCATACGCGCAGTGCCAGCGCCGGAACGCTCAACGTGACCAAGGAGTAAGCGACATGCGCATTCTCGATCGTTCGGTATATGTCGGCCCCTCGGCGTATGCGCATTTCCCGGTCATCCGTCTGATCCTTGATCTTGAGGCGCTCGAAGCCTGGCCGACCGGCAAGCTCGGTCCGGCTTTCGTGGATGCCCTCGTCGAAGCCCTGCCCGGCCTCGCCGAGCACGGCTGCTCGTACCGCGAGCCCGGTGGCTTTATCCGCCGCATGAAAGAGGATGACGGCACCTGGCTCGGTCATGTGCTCGAACATGTCGCGATCGAATTGCAGAATATCGCGGGTGAAGATGTCACCTTCGGCAAGACGCGCAGTGTCGATGAACGACCTGGCGTTTATACCGTTGTCTACGAATATACCCAGCGCGAACAAGGCATCGCCGCCGGTGAGCTCGCGCGGCATCTGCTGTGTTCGCTGCTCCCCGTCGGCATCCGCCCCAAGGATTGCGTGCCGGATGACTGGAACTGGCCCGAGGCGCGCGATGCTTTTATTCGCTACGCCCAGCGTCGCGCGCTCGGCCCGTCGACCGCTTCACTGGTCAAGGCCGCCGAGGAGCGCAATATCCCGTGGCTGCGCCTGAATGACCAATCGCTCGTGCAACTCGGCCACGGAAAATACCAGCAACGTATTCAGGCCACAGTGACTGGACGCACATCCCACATTGCGGTTGAACTCGCGGGCGACAAGGAGGAAACCAACAAGATTCTCGGCTCGCTCGGTTTGCCGGTGCCGCGCCAGGAACTCGTGCAATCGGTCGAGGAAGCACGGCGCTCCGCGCGTCGACTCGGCTATCCAGTCGTGACCAAACCGTATAACGGCAACCATGGTCGCGGCATCTCGATTCGTTTGACCAACGACGAGGAGGTCGCCGACGGCTTCAACAAGGCGCGCGAAATTTCACGCTCGGTCATCGTCGAAACGTTTCTCGAAGGAGACGACCATCGCCTGCTCGTGGTCAACGGCGAACTCGTCGCCGCGACACGGCGCACGCCAGGGCACGTCGTCGGTGACGGCAAGCATTCGATCGCCGAACTGGTCGAGATCGTCAATCAGGATCCGCGACGCGGCGTGGGTCATGAAAAAGTTTTGACGCGGCTCGAACTTGATGCGCAAGCCGAGATGATGATGGCGCGCGCCGAGGTCAACGCGAATACGGTTCCGGCCCAAGGCGACATCGTCCATCTGCGCTCAACCGCGAACCTTTCGACCGGCGGCACAGCCACCGATGTCACCGACATCATCCATCCGGACAATCGCGATATGGCGATCCGCGCAATCCGCGCGATCGGCCTCGATGTCGGCGGTGTGGATTTTCTCAGTACCAATATTACCGAAAGCTACAAGTCGATCGGCGGCGGCATCTGTGAGTGCAATGCGGCGCCGGGTTTCCGCATGCATGTCGCGCCAAGTGAAGGCACGCCGCGCGATGTTGCCGGGCCGGTCATCGACATGCTGTTTCCACCCGGCACACCATCGCGCGTTCCGATCTCCGCGATCACCGGCACCAACGGCAAGACCACGACCGCGCGCATGCTCGCGCACATCGCCAAGATGGCCGGTTACACGCCGGGCCTGACCACCACCGATGGCGTCTATATCGATGGCCAGCGCACGGTCGAAGGCGATATGACCGGCCCGGTGTCCGCGCGCATGGTGCTGGCCGATCCGCAGATTGATTTCGCGGTGCTCGAAACCGCGCGCGGCGGTTTGTTGCGCGCGGGCATGGGCGTGCCCAAGGTCGATGTCGGCGCGGTGCTCAATGTGCAATCGGATCATCTCGGCATGAAGGGCATCGACACCCTCGAACAACTCGCCGAGATCAAGCGCATAGTCGTCGAGGTGGCCACCGATTGCGCGGTGCTCAATGCCGATGACCCACAAGTGCTCAAGATGTCGGGCTATACCGACGCCAAGGTCATTTGCTATGTCACGATGAATCCGCAGCATGGTCTCGTTCGCGAGCACATCCGCGCCGGTGGTCGCGCTTGCGCGCTCGAAGCCGGCGTCAACGGCCAGATGATCACGCTGTACGACAAGGGCAGCCATATCCCGTTGCTGTGGACGCATCTGATC
>JBDSPX010000170.1:0-3251 GCA_039930065.1 Dokdonella sp. | reverse complement strand
GCGGACGAATCAGCATGAAATAGAAGATGCCGAAAATGACGATCAGCGGCAGGAAGGACATCAGCGGGTTCGGGGCGGCGGCCCCAGCGGCCTGCGCGTACGCGGAACTGATCAGAAAATCCATTGCGACTCCAAGGGTTTGCAACGTTCCCGACGGGCGTCGGGAGACGAAAAAGGTCGCGGATTATGCCATGTTGACGGCCACTGCGCACGGCGGCGGGCATCCGCGGACGCTTTGAGGCGTCAATCAGGCGATCGTTTCACAGGTCTTCGCCGAGCTCGTAGTCGAAGCCGTAACAGTGGATGCCTTCGCGAATGTTGATGGTCAGATGGCCTTTCAAATCGGCCAATTCACCGGTACCGGAATCCGGCACCACACTGACGGAAAGGCTCGGCGAGCCTCGATCCATCGTTCCCGAGTGCTGCAGCACGAAGCTGCCCTGCCTGCCTTGCAGTTTGCCGACGACGCGCTCCATCGCCACGTAGCCTGCGGAGCCTTTTACTTCGGTCATCGCGCTGAGCATCTCACCGACGCTGGTCGCTTTCAGGTCGCCATGAAATTGCTTGTTGATCGAGATTCGACCACGAGTCTCGTCTTCGCCAACTTCATTGAGGTCAAGCGGAACGAGCTTCACCTCGAACGTACCCGTGGCATGTTGTTTCATTTTCGTGCTCCTGTTCTTGTTGATCAGCCAGCAACATGCGTCTGGCCGGAGGCCACCGGCCGTGGCGCGTTGCCTTCCATTTGACTCTACGGAGCGGGCGCCGTCGGTCGCTGGGTCAGCGTCGCCGCAGGCGACAAGGTGATGCGAAAGCATGCGCCGCCACCGGCCACCGGAACATAGTCGAGCGACGCCTGGCTTGATTCGCACATCTGCTTGGCCAGATACAGACCAAGTCCTGTCCCATATTCGCTGGTCGTATAGAACGGATCAAAAATTTGCGCAGCGACCTTGGCCGGAATGCCGGGCCCACGGTCGACCACTTCGAGCACCGGCGGCCCCTTGTCCGTGGCCATGCGCGCAACCACGACGACACGTGCCACCGCACCGGGCTCGCGACCATAGCGGATCGCGTTTTGCACGAGATTCCAGACCACTTGCTGCAAGTGCTGCGGATCCACCATTGCCTCGATCTGGCGATTCTGCGTGATCGCGCGCAAGTGATCCTGGCCAAGATCGTTGTTCTGCTTGTATTCCTCGACAAACGACAGCGCCCACACATTCAGATCGATGCTTTCGGGACGCGATCGTTCGCGGCGTGACAGCTGCAGGATATTTTCGACAACCTCGTTGGCTCGCGTGCAATGGTTGTTGACGATTTCGACGAGGCGACGGTCTTCGTCTTCCATCGTTTCCGATTCCGCCAGCAACTGTGCCGAATAGCGGATCGCGGCGAGCGGGTTGCGGATCTCGTGGGCGATCGAAGCGGACAGGCGACCGAGCGAGGCCAGGGTCATTTCCTCGGCGCGACGCGAAAGCAGTGAGGTGTCATCGAGGAAAATCAGGATATGCGTATCGTCATTTGGAGCCATTCGCGAGAAACGCGGAATCACCTCGGGAACGTCAGCGGCCAGCGCGACCGGGTTCTGGTCGATGCGTCCGGAATGCCGCCAGTGATACAGGCGCCGAGAAAGTTCAGCGGCGACCTGGCCGAGATCACGCTGGTTCGGTGAGGGATTGCCGATCAGATGCCAGGCCGATTCGTTGATACGCAAGATATGGTTGGCATCGTCAACCAGCAACACGCCGGTCTTCATGCGTCGGATAATCAAATCATTGACCTGTTCGAGATTGAGCAGGTCGACGCCACGCTGTTCGGCTAGCGCTTCGGTTTCGCGCATTTGTCGGCCGAGATACGCGCACAGCGCGGCGACACCGATATAGGCAAGCCCAAACAGTGACGCCTCGACGATGCTGCGATCGGTCGGGATCCCGCTGATCAGCGCCAACAACGGTGGAGCCAGGACGCCGGTAGCCGCCAAGGCGGCAAGCAGGATCGATTGACGGAACTTCAACAGCAGCGCGCTGACGCCGACATTGACCATCAACATCATCGGAATTGAACTGTGACCGCCGCGGATCGAAAAAAGAATCAACGATGCGGCGACCACATCGAGGGTAAGGGCGAGACCGATGCTGGCGCCCATGTTGCGGCGCATGCGGTCGGTCGAAACAAGCAGGATCACGGCGATCAGGCAATAGCCGATCCCGACTACACGGCCGAGGCTCGGATGATTGATCGATATCCAGTCGCCGGCCATCGGACTGAAAATGAGGCCGAGATAGACCGCCGATTCGAGCAATCGATACAGGTTGAAGAAGTACAACTCACGCCGGGTGATGTCGCCGGTTGAATCGTTTGCACGTCGCCCTTGCCGATCTGCCAAGTTGATTCCCTCCCAGGTGCCAGCAGTATAGGTGCGCGAGCGAAAATGCTACAGCGTGCCGTGATGGCGCCCGCCCGCCGGTCAACGAAAGTCACAAGTGCCCGATCGCTGGACTCGATCGACAGCGCAAAAACGCTACGGTTTGCGCTGCACTGCCACTCGATTCATGCAGGTTGCAGCACTCAACCGTTTGCTGCCAGCGCAGAGGCCCGGTCAACGGCTTTTTGCAATCGCAGCACGCTTTGCCCAAAATACGCGACCGCTCTGCGTGGTCGACCCGGTCTCCGGGCTCGACGCCCTCTTTTCTCCGCTCGAAGGATTGCGGCTGCGACCGGCATCTCTGGCCGTCATCCGCGCCTCTCCCATGAAGGTGCCTGCATGAATTTCCACGAATACCAAGCCAAGGAACTGTTTGCCGAGTTCGGCATTCCCGTGCCTCCGGGCAAGATTGCCTCCTCTCCGGAACAGGCGGTCGATGCCGCCAAAGCGCTCGGCGGCTCGCAATGGATGGTCAAGGCGCAGATCCATGCCGGTGGCCGCGGCAAGGCTGGCGGCGTCAAGTTCTGCAAGTCGACCGACGAGGTCAAGGCTGCTGCGGCAGGCATGCTCGGGCGCAACATGGAAACCTACCAGTCCGGCGGTCGCGCATTGCCGGTCAATCTGGTGCTGGTTACCGATGCCGCCGATATCGCCAAGGAACTGTATCTGTCGATCCTCGTGGATCGCGATACCAAGGCGGTTTCGTTCATCGCCTCGGCCCAGGGCGGCGTCGATATCGAACAGGTTGCGCGCGAGACGCCCGAAGACATTCACACGATCGAGGTCAATTTCGTCGAAGGTCTGCAGCCCTACCAGTGCCGCA
>JBDSPX010000169.1:0-9911 GCA_039930065.1 Dokdonella sp. | reverse complement strand
AGGATGGAATTGCGAACGGAGAGGGTGGAATCGTACGCAGTGGTTCGCATTCCCGCCAATCCGTCCTACCATTCCGCTTTGACCACAGGATTCAATCCCGATGAGCCAGATTGCCGTTCCCGTTTCGTATGGCGAATTGATAGACAAAATCACGATTCTCGAAATCAAGGCCGAGCGTATCGGCAATCCGGAGAAGCTGGCCAACGTTCGCGTCGAGCTCGATCTGTTGAATGCAACCTGGTCGGTTGATCCTTTGGCGACCACCGATATCGTCGCCGAGCGCGCCAAGCTCAAGGCCGTCAATGAAGCCTTGTGGGATATTGAAGATCATATCCGAATCAAGGAAAAGGCCAAGGCGTTCGACAACGAATTTGTTGAACTGGCCCGCGCGGTTTACTTCCGCAACGATGATCGTGCCGCCTACAAACGCGAAATCAACGAAAAGCTTGGCTCAACCCTGGTCGAGGAGAAATCCTACGAGAACTATCGCTGAAATGAGGCATTGCCGCGCCTTCAAATGGACCGCGGCGATTCTGCTGCTGGCTGCTGTGCTGTGTCTGCCGATGCTTCGATCGTTGATGGGAAGGACGCTGATGGATCAAGTGATGGCCGAGCCAGCGGGACGCGCGCAAGCGGCCGCCCAGCGGGTCAAGCCTGATCTGGAGCGCGATCTTGATGTGCTTGGCCTGCAATTTGGCGCGCCGGTTTTCATGCGCATCTTCAAGCGCGAAAAACAATTGGAATTATGGATAGAAGGCGATGCGCATCGCTTTGTGCTTTTTCGCACCTATCCAATCTGCACGTATTCGGGGGATCTGGGTCCGAAACAACGCGAAGGCGACAATCAGGCACCCGAGGGTTTCTACCGCGTCTCAAGCACACAGCTCAATCCGCAAAGTCAATTTCATCTCTCCTTCAATCTCGGCTATCCGAACGCCTACGATCGTGCGAATTCGCGAACGGGAAACTTTCTCATGGTGCATGGGTCCTGCGTGTCCATCGGTTGCTACGCGATGGGAGACGATGGCATTGAAGAAATCTACACACTCGCTGCTGCGGCTCTGAAAAATGGCCAACCAAGCTTCGAGGTACATGCCTTCCCGTTTCGCCTCGACCAGGCCACGCTTGACCGTCAAAAGAATTCGACATGGCATGCGTTCTGGAGCGATTTGAAACCCGCCTATGATAGTTTCGAACACTCCCGCCGGCCGCCTCTGATTCAGGTGCGCGATCGGCACTACTCAATCACGGAGCCATGATGTCTGAAGTGATGGGAATGAGCGTCGAGCTGCTGGATGAGCTGTGCCAGAACTGGCCCGGCGCGACGCGCGCGATGAAATGGGATGTCGATCTGGTCTGGAGTGTCTCCGGAAAGATGTTCGTGGTCATGTGCGCACTGGGGCCGGATCGCGGTCGCGTCAGTTTCAAGGTCGGCGCCGATCGTTTCCTTGAAATGACCGATCGCCCTGGAATCACGACAGCGCCCTATATGGCACGCGCCTATTGGGTCAGCATCAACGAAACCAGCGAGTTCAGTGAAGCCGAGCTCGCCAACCATGTGCGGCAATCCTATGAGCTGGTGCGATCGGGCTTGCCGAAGAAGATCCAGCGCCAGCTCGGGGTGACCCTGGTCTGAGTTTTCTCAATCGATTTGAGTTTTTGCAGATCGGGCTAAACTAGGCGTCAAAGTTGAAACCCACGGGTGAGTGCATGGCGGGACAAGGCGATTCGAATCGCGCGATTTTTTTTGCTCTCGGGGCGAACTTCGCGATTTTTGTGGCCAAGCTGGCCGCAGCATTGATGACCGGTTCGGCTGCGATGCTTGCCGAAGCTGTGCATTCGCTGGCCGATTGCGGCAACCAGGTATTGCTGTTGTTCGGCATTCGTCAAGCGAAGAAGCCACCGTCTCCGGAGTATCCGCTCGGTTACGGCAAGGCGGTCTACTTCTGGTCGTTCCTTGTCGCCTTGATGCTGTTCAGCGTCGGTGGCATGTTTTCGCTCTATGAAGGTTGGCACAAGCTGCACGACGACGTGCCGATGAGTTCGCCCTGGATCGCGGTGGGTGTGCTGGTTTTCAGCATCATTGTTGAAGGCATCTCAATGCGTGCGTGCATGGTCGAAGTGAACAAGGCGCGCGCGGGTCGAACGCTGTGGCAATGGTTCCGCAGCACGCGCCAAGTCGAACTGGTGGTCATCTTCGGGGAAGACCTTGCGGCGTTGCTCGGTCTGGTCTTCGCGCTCGGTGCGGTAGTGCTGACCATGGTTACCGGCAATCCGCTATGGGATGCGATCGGCACGTTGGCGATTGGAGCTTTGCTGGTTGTCGTGGCGATCTTCATCTCGGTCGAGGTCAAGGCGATGCTGATCGGTCAGAGCGTTGAGCCGCAAACTCGTATTCTGATGCAGCAATTTCTTGAGCAGCGCCCGGAGATTGAGAAGGTCTACAACTTGCTGACGTTGCAGCTCGGCAGTGACGTCATGGTGTCGATCAAGGCGAAGATGCAGGGAGAGGAATCCGCACTTGGCATGATTGCGCAGATCAATGCGATCGAGCGAGAGCTCAAGCGACGTTTTCCTGAAGTACGCTTCAGCTTTTTCGAGCCTGATGTTGATGATCGCGACGAAGCGGAATCGGCTATTCAGTGAATGCGTACACCGACGCCGAGGCTGACGCGCGGCTTCTTGTCGAACATGAAACCCCACGGCCATACCGTGACCTCACTGGCTCGAAGTAGCGGAAACAGATAGTCGTGTTCGTCGACGTAACCTGAGCGTGTTCCGGCAACGACACCATGCACGCTGAGGTGTCGCCCGGCGGGATAGTCGAAAGGTTCGACAAAGCCCGGCAGTATGAGGATGAAACGTCCCTCGGTCGGCGCATCCGGCATCGGTTGCTGGTCGTGATCAAGCGGATAGGCGATCACCTCGACTTGGGTGGTTGATTCGCGATTTTCGACCGAAATGATGCGCCCTCCCCAGACCACTTCGGCGCCGACATTGCGATCTGACGATTGTTGAACATCGCTCGGCGTGATCCAGACCACGTTGGCGACATTCTTGAACACGGGCGTCGCACATGCCGTAACTACCAGGCAAAAAAGCGAACTCGTCAGGATACGGACGCAATGCATATGTTTCATCATGGTCGCGGTTGCGCTGTGTGGATGCTTCAAAGTCGTCCGTTGCTTCCTGAATCAGTCGCGGATCAACCATTCAATGCGATGCTGACCGAAGCGACCTTGCGAGAGCAAGCCCTGCAAGGCAGGCAACAATTCTTCCAGCTGGCGTTCGAATTTCCATGGCGGGTTGATGATGGCCATGCCACAGCCATTCAGGCGCAGTGCCGAATTGTCCGGGTGCAACAGCAGTTCTGCGACCAGCACCTTGTCGAATCCGCTCTTCGAAAGCCAGCGATGGAAGGGCTGAACCTGCTGGCGCAATTTGATCGGGTACCACACCGCATAGATGCCACTCGCCCAACGTTTTTCTGCCTGCGCAAGTGCCTTTTCGATGATGCGGAACTCACCGTCCTGCGCTTCGAATGGCGGGTCGATCAGCACGAGGCCGCGGCGCTCCTTCGGCGGAAGCAAGGCGCTCATCGCCTCATAGCCATCGCGCTCATGGATCGAGAAGCGAGCATCGCCGCGCATCGCGGCCTTGAGCGCCAGGCATTCATCGGGCTGCAGTTCGCAAAGTACGCCGCGATCCTCGTTGCGCATGAGCAGACTCGCAATGAGCGGTGAGCCCGGATACTCGACCAGATCTTCTCGCCCGGAATTGAGCGAGCGCAGCAGATTCAGATAGACGTGGACAAGAGCGGGCAGTCGAGTCGAGGCAAGCAATCGTTTGACGCCATCGGCCGCCTCGGCCGTGCGCACGGCTTCCGTATCATCAAGCAGGTAGTGGCCACGCCCCGAGTGCGTGTCCATATAGTTGAATGGCTTCTGCTTGGACTTCAACGATTCGATCAAGCCGATCAGGATCGTGTGCTTGAATACATCGGCAAAATTGCCGGCATGGAAGGCATGGCGATAGTTCATGGGTTTCCCTGCGCGGCGCTCAAGGGTGGGCGAGGCCAAGGCTGCAACATAACCGGCCATTGGCTCGGCAGCAAGGATGTAAAAAGATACGCCCCGCCCGCGCGGAACCTCGGTATCGGCTGCCAGCCATACGGCGCAGAGGCTTGCGCGGTGCAATCGCAATTCATGACCAATGGCCATGCCCGAAACCCTGCCATGAATGATAACTTGGGCGGCATATTGCCCTGGGGATGGAAGCATGAAAGCGCTGTTGAAATGGTTGTTGCGTCTGCTCGTTTTGCTGGTTGTCGTGGTCGGCGTCGCCTTCGTGCACGTCTGGTATTTCAAGCCGATCAAGATCGACTGGTTCTATGGCCGCGTGTTCGGGCAGTTTGCCTTGCAAAGTCCGCAGATGCTCAGCGGCATGCGCATTCTGCCGCCGTGGGCTGATTTTTACAGCGACAAACTCGATGATGCCTCGCCCGAACATGCCGATCGAATGGCGGCGATGGTCAAGGACGATCTGGATATGCTGCATCGGTACGATCGTGATGCGCTCGATGAGGATGGCAAGTTGTCCTATGACGCACTCGATTTTTTCCTCAAGGATCAAGTCGAGGGTGAGCAGTTCCGCTACAACGATTTTCCGGTCAACCAGATGTTCGGTGTGCAATCGAACCTGCCGAGCTTCATGGCCGATACGCATCAGGTCAACAACGCCTCTGATGCGGACAATTACATCAAGCGGCTTGATCTGTTTCCGCAACATTTCGGTCAGGTTATCGAAGGCCTGAAGCTGCGCGAAGACAAGGGTGCGATCCCGCCGAAGTTCACGGTGGACAAGGTGCTCGATCAAATGAATGCCTTCATTGCGATGCCCGTCGCGGAAAACATGCTCTACACGAGCTTCAAGGAGAAACTCGGCAAGCTCGATGGAGCGCATGCGATCAGCCAGTCGGCACAGGATGAGTTGCTCAAACGCGCAGCGGCATCGATTGACAGCAAGGTCTATCCCGCCTATCGCGAGCTGATCGCCTATTTCACTGCCCTGCAGCCCAAAGCGACGCAAAATCTCGGCGCATGGAGTCTGCCGAACGGCGATGCTTACTACGCCTGGTGTGTGCGCAGCCATACGACAACCGACATGACTCCAGCGCAAGTACACGAATTGGGCTTGTCCGAAGTCGCACGCATCAGCGCCGAGATGGATACCATTTTGCGCGAGCAGGGATTGACCGAGGGCAGCATCGGCGCGCGCGTCCAGCAACTTGCGCGTCAACCCGAGCAGATGTATCCCAATACACCCGAAGGCAAGAAGGAGATGATCGCTCGTTATCAGGCGATTCTCGATGAGGTCAATGCGAATCTTGGCGATGCCTTCAACCGTCGTCCGAAGCTCGGCGTCGAGGTCAAGCCGGTTCCTGCTTTTTCGGAGAAAACCGCGCCAGGCGCCTACTATCAGGGCGGTGCATTCGATGGCTCACGACCCGGCGTGTTCTACGCGAACATGCGCGATCCCGGCGAAACGCCGAAATTCGCGATGCGCACACTGGCTTATCACGAAGGCATTCCTGGGCATCATTTCCAGATCACGATCGCGCAAGAGTTGAACGGCGTTCCGTTCTTCCGTCGCGTATTGCCGTTTACCGCTTACTCGGAAGGCTGGGCGTTGTATGCCGAACGTCTGGCCTGGGAGTTGGGCTTCGAGAAGGATCCACTCGACAACCTCGGGCGTCTGCGCGACGAAATGATGCGCGCGGTGCGTCTGGTCGTCGACAGCGGCATCCATTACAAGCATTGGACGCGCGAACAGGCGATCACCTACATGCTCGAGAACACCGGCATGGGCGAGGGCGATGTTACTGCCGAGATCGAGCGCTACTTTGTCAATCCGGGCCAGGCGCTTGCCTACAAGGCGGGCATGCTCAAGATTCTCGCCCTGCGCGAGAAGTCGAAGCAGGAGCTTGGCGACAAATTCAAACTCAGTGAATTCCACGACCAGGTATTGACGCACGGTGCCTTGCCGCTATCGCTGGTGGAACGTGTGATCAACGACTGGATTGCCAAAAAGAAGGCGGAATGACAAAGGTCAGATTCAATGGATGACGAGCACGTCTGATACCAATGAACTGAATTCGCAATGCTTCCAGTGCGCCGTGTCGGCGCACTGGAGCAAACCATGAACCTTTCGTTTGAACAGCGTGAAACACTGAGCCGCTGGCTGCCGACCCTACTAATGATTGCAGCCGTGTGGCTCCTGGCTCGCGGCATCAAGCGATTTCTCTGGGCGGCATTCGGGCTCGGCTGGGCGATGCTCTGGAGCGAAGGTCGTTTCCCGTTCTGGTTTTGAATCCACCAATGCGGTTGCGTCAGGCGGCTATTTCGTCGACCGGAAGTCGCACGCGCCCGCGCAACGAATTGGCCATTACCTCGGTGATCAGCACGTCGACAAACTGACCGGTCATGCGTGCATGGCCAGCAAAGTTGACCTTGCGCATGTTTTCAGTGCGTCCGGTCATGTCGTTTGGATCACGCCGACTCGGCCCCTCAACGAGAATGCGCTGGGTTGTGCCGAGCATGGTCTCGTTGATCTTGCGCGCATTCTCATCGATCACGGCCTTGAGCCGGCTCAGGCGTTCTTGCTTGATCTCGATTGGCGTTTCGTCAGCGAGTGTCGCTGCCGGTGTGCCCGGTCGTGAGGAGAAGATGAAGCTGTAGCTCTGGTCGAAGCCGACATCAGCGATCAGCTTCATGGTCTTCTCGAAATCCGCATCGGTCTCGCCCGGAAAGCCGACGATGAAATCCGAAGACACACAGATATCGGGGCGAACTGCGCGCAGCTTGCGGATACGCTGTTTGTATTCGAGTGCCGTGTAACCACGCTTCATCGCCGCGAGGATGCGATCGGAGCCCGACTGCACGGGCAGGTGAAGGTAGTTCGCGAGTTGCGGAACATTCGCATAGGCCTCGATCAGCGAGTCGCTGAATTCCATCGGATGCGATGTCGTGAATCGGATACGGTCAATACCATCGATTTCGGCAACGGCATGAATCAGCAGGCCGAGGTCAGCGATGCCGCCTTCGTGCATCGGCCCGCGATAGGCGTTGACGTTTTGACCGAGAAGATTGACTTCGCGCACGCCTTGCTCGGCGAGCTGGGCGATTTCGGCGAGCACGTCGTCGAACGGTCGGCTGATTTCCTCGCCCCGCGTATACGGCACCACGCAGAAACTGCAGTACTTCGAGCAGCCTTCCATGATCGAGACGAAGGCGCTTGGGCCATCGGCGCGAGGCTCGGGCAGGCGATCGAATTTCTCGATTTCGGGGAAGCTGATGTCGACCTGCGGCTTGCCGGTGCGGCGTCTCGCTTCAATCATCTCGGGTAAGCGATGCAAAGTTTGCGGGCCAAAGACCAGATCGACGTAGGGCGCACGTTTGACAATGGCTGCACCTTCCTGGCTCGCAACACAGCCACCGACGCCGATAACGACGGATTCCTTGTGTTGCTTGAGCTCTTTCCAGCGGCCGAGCTGGCTGAAAACCTTCTCCTGTGCCTTCTCGCGAATCGAGCAGGTGTTGATCAAGATGACGTCGGCTTCGCTTTCATCCTGGGTCAGTTCGAGCCCATGCGCGGCGCCGAGGACGTCAGCCATCTTGGCCGAGTCGTACTCGTTCATTTGGCAACCGTGGGTCTTGATGTAGAGCTTTCCGGACATGGGTTCTGGAGAATTGTCAGCAAACCCAGTAGTTTACGCATTGAACCTGAGGCTCGCCAGCAATAGTCTGGAGAACTCAAGGCGTTTTCCGGACTCACAGTTGGCATTCCGGAAACCCGGTAGCTCAAGGCGTCGATGGGTGGTAATGCAACAAATATCGAAAAATCAGCTGCTTGGCGGATTCTTCTCGATCGGGTTGATGCTTTCAACCGGTGCGTTCGCGGATACCTTGTACAAGTGCGAAGGGCCGGGCGGCAGTATTGCCTACACGAACAAGAAGACTTCGTTTACCGCCTGCAAGGCGATCGGCAGCTATGCGATCACGCCACCGGCGGCCAAAAGCAAACAGGCCGAACGCAAGGTGGATTATCAAGAGCGACCGGATGTGCGCGCGACAAGTACCGGCGTTTTCTCCACGGCGGCAATGATAGCGGCGCCGAAAAACCCCGCTCCAACGGTTGCATCAGTTGAGCGCAAGGTGGCGTCAGTGATGACCAGCGCGACGACGTCAATCGCCGCGCCGAAGGTTTTGCGTGGTGCTGTCTACCGGGTCGATCGCAGCAGCGGGATTACCGAATACACCAATGTGCGACCCACCGATGGCCGCTTCGCGTTGTTGTTCACTTACATCTCGACGTGCGTCGCCTGCGACCTCCATTCGACGATCAATTTTTCCCGTACTGCGCTCAATACTCAGGCATTCAAGGACGAAGTCGATCTTGCGGCCAGCGAGTTTGGTGTCGACGCGTCGCTGCTGAGAGCGATCATCCACGCAGAATCCGCATTCAATCCGATGGCGATCTCAAGCAAAGGCGCGCAGGGATTGATGCAGCTGATGCCTGGAACGGCCACCGACATGGGCGTCACCGACGCCTTCGATGCCGCGCAAAATATTCGGGGAGGAGCGCAGTATCTCGCCCGGATGCTCAGCGATTTCAATGGCGATGAACGGCTCGCCGCGGCTGCTTACAATGCCGGACCTGGCGCAGTGCGAAAATATTCCGATGTGCCGCCGTATGCCGAAACCCAGGTCTATGTCGAACGCGTGGCGACACTGTGCGATCGTTATCGCAAGGCCCTCTAACAGGCTGCTAAGGGCGGTTTTTACGTCCCGGTGACGGTATTTTGCGGGCGCTGCATCAAGGTCAGTTCAATAGAAAGTGGTATGCCGTTGCGCAATCCGTCCAGACGCGCAACCGCGCCGGGCGCAAGAGCGGCCTCGTGACTGCGCAGATCAGCCTGATCAATGATGTCTTCACCATCGAGCTTGAGCAGGATGTCGCCTCGACGCAGGCCGGCCGCATCGCCAGGTCCGCCCGGCAACACTTCAACGATGACGACGCCGCGCTGAAGCGGTGTGGTTGCCGGCGTTCCGGCCGTGATGGCAGAAAGATCGGAATACTCAACGCCAAACCAACCGCGAATTACCTTGCCGTGGCTAATGATTTGGTCCAACACGGCCTTCGCCGTGCTGACCGGAATCGCAAAACCGATGCCTTCGGCGTTGTTCTGTTGCTGGCCTCCATTGCGTCCGTCGCCACCCGCGTTGCGATAGACCGCAGTATTGATGCCGACCAATTCGCCTAGTGCGTTGACCAGGGCGCCGCCTGAATTGCCGAAATTGATTGCCGCGTCGGTCTGTATGAAGTCTTCGTAAGCCGACAATCGGAGCTGACGTCCGGTCGCGCTGACGATACCCATGGTCACGGTTTTTCCCACGCCGAACGGATTTCCGATCGCCAATACGACATCACCCACGTTGACATCGCCACGATTGGCAACCGCAATCGTCGGCAGATCCGAGGCATCGATCTTGAGTACGGCTAGGTCGGTGTCAGCATCCGCACCGATGACCCGCGCCAGCGAAACCCGACCGTCCGATAGCAAAACCTGAATATCGTCGGCACCGTTGATGACGTGATTGTTGGTCAGCACGTAGCCATCGGCGCTGAAGACGACACCGGATCCCAGGCTGTGTTCCTGTTTCTTGTAAGCGGGTCCTGCGGCAATTGCCCCGAACAGGCGTCGCGTGACCGGATCCGGGATGATTCGGTACTGGCGCACCGTGGTTATCTTGTTCGCGTAGATACTGACGACCGCCGGTGAGGCGCGACTCACTGCATCGGAATACGAAACCGGTCCTTCGCTGTGCGCCGATTTCGGCGACACTGTTGCA
>JBDSPX010000168.1:0-7913 GCA_039930065.1 Dokdonella sp. | reverse complement strand
GATGCAGGTCAGCGTCGAATTCGCCGAGCAACATGCGAAAGAAAACGGTTACCCGTATCCGATCAAGGAGTCGGTACGTCGCGAGGTATTCACGCGCCGTGGCGGGATGTATTTCGGTATCGCCCATTTGCTTGGATATCCGACGGACTATCCACGCATGATCTATCGCTTCGCCGATTTCAATGCCGGCTTCTATGCGAGCCGAAATGCGGCTTTCCAGCAAGCAGTCAGTCTGGCAAGCGGCATTCCGCTGACTTTTGACGGCGACCTGATTCTCTATGATCGCGGCCGCGATGGCAGTGGCATCGGAACCACGGAACGTGCCGTACGGGCACTCGGAAAATCACTCGACATGAGTGATTCACGCATTCGACGCGACCTTGAAAAAGGGGATCGCGAGGATTTCGTGAAGACCCGGCTTTATCAATCTGTCTTCGAGCTTGCAGATAAAACCGAACGACGCGCCCTGCCGCGCACGCTCATTCCGCGAATCACGCTTGAGAGCCCAAAGATCACGCGCAAGCTGACCACCGAATGGTTCGCCAAGCGGGTAGATGATCGCTACCAGCGCTGCCTGAGCAAGGCAACTGCCAAGCGCTGATTGCGAGCAAGCGGCGCGAGGACTATCGTCACGCTCCAACATCAGGGAGAGTGATCGATGCGTATCCGATTTACCGTTCTCGCACTGGCCGCCGCACTCTCGGCCAGCGCCACCGCTGCCGACGCGCCGAGCACCGCGCTGCCCTATACACCGAGCCTCGATCTGCAGTCGATGGATCGCAGCGCCGATCCCTGCACTGATTTCTATCAGTACGCTTGCGGCGGCTGGATCAAGAACAATCCGATTCCAGACGACCAATCCAGTTGGAGTGTTTACGGCAAGCTCTATCAGGACAATCAGCGCTTTCTATGGGGCATCCTTCAAGCGCTGGCGGAGAAATCGGATGCCGACCCGGTCCAGCACAAACTCGGCGACTACTTCGCGGCATGCATGGATGAGACGACCGTCGACAAGCGCGGCGCATCGCCGCTGCACACCTCACTCGCTCGCATCAGCGCGATGCGGAGCAAATCCGAATTGCCCGAAGTGCTGGCAAGCCTGCAGGGTGTGAGCGCGAGCAGCGGATTTTTCTTCTCGTTCGGATCCGGCCAGGATCTCGGCGACGCATCGCAGGTGATCGCACAAACCGATCGTGGCGGACTGGGCCTGCCCGACCGCGACTACTACCTGAAAGACGACGACAAATCAAAATCTCTTCGTGCGAGCTATCTCGGCCACGTCAAGGCGATGTTCGAGCTGCTTGGCGACACCGACAAAAGCGCACAACAACAAACCGATGCCGTCATGGCGATCGAAACTGCCTTGGCCAAGGCGTCGTTGAGCCGGGTTGATCGACGCGATCCGTACAAACTCGATCACAAAATGGACCTCAAAGGCCTGCAGGCACTGACGCCCGATTTCGACTGGAGCGTTTACCTCGCACGACGTGATGTCGAGGAGAGCGTTCCATTCAACGTTGCCGAACCGGCATTCTTCAAGGCATTCGCTAGCGAAATTTCCAAGCGCAGTCTCGATGACATCCAATCGTATCTGCGTTGGCATCTCGCCCATGCGATGGCGCCTTATCTTTCGGCAAAATTTGTCGACGCGGATTTCGATTTCTTCCGCAAGACCTTGCGCGGCGTACCGCAGCAACAACCGCGCTGGAAGCGCTGCGTGGCCTTGGTCGACGATCAACTGGGCGAAGCGCTCGGTCGTGAATTCATCGAGCGCGCATTCAGTCCCGAACTCAAGAAGAGCACGCTGCACATCGCCGAGCGAATCGAAACCGCCATGCGTGAGGATCTCGAAAAGCTCGACTGGATGAGTGATGCGACGCGCGCCAAGGCGATCGCCAAACTCAACGGCATCGTCAACAAGATCGGCTATCCGGAACAGTGGCGCGACTACGGAACTCTCGCCATCGCGCGCGATGACTTCGCCGGCAACATCGAGCGCGGCAATCGGTTCGAGGAACGTCGCCAGCTCGACAAGATAGGCAAGCCGGTCAATCGCGGCGAATGGCAGATGTCACCGCCGACGGTCAATGCCTACTACGATCCACAAATGAACGACATCAACTTTCCGGCCGGTGTCCTGCAACCGCCGCTATACGACGCAAAGATGGACGACGCGCCGAACTACGGAAACACCGGCGGCACGATCGGCCATGAACTGACCCACGCGTTCGACGACGAAGGTCGGCAATTCGATGCCAAAGGCAATCTCAAGGATTGGTGGACGCCGCAAGATGGCAAGGCCTTCGAAGAGCGCGCCCAGTGCATCGTTGATCAATACGCGAAGTACACGATCGTCGATGACACCAAGATCAACAGCAAGCTGACTGAGGGCGAGGACATCGCCGATCTTGGTGGGCTGGTCCTCGCATGGATGGCGTGGCGCGCTGAAACGGCTGACCAGAACCTGCAATCCAGTGATGACCTCAAGCCAGAGCAACGCTTCTTTGTCGGCTATGCGCAATGGGCTTGCGAGAACGTTCGACCGGAGCAACTGCGTGCCAGCGCGCTGACCAATCCGCATTCGCCAGGTCGGTTCCGGGTCAATGGGCTGATGGTCAACATGCCGGAATTTCAGTCCGCATTTTCATGCAAGGTCGGTCAGCCGATGGTGGCCGACAAGCGTTGCAGGGTTTGGTAGCCCGTTTGAAATCAGCGGATTCCGGTCTGAACTTGCTTGCGCTTCTTATATCGGTGGTCGACGCCTCTGCGAAATGCTGCAAGCATCAAGCGGGTGTGACACTTGAGAGGACTCGTCGTCCCTGCGTAGGCAGGGATCGCGCGCCTTTGCGTTGCTGATGAGGCACTGCGCCACAGCGTTCGCACGGCCGACAGATGTTTGAAAATCTGTCGGCCTGGGCTGAATTGACTGCTCAACCGTGATCAAGGCGCGATGCTTGCACGCTGAGCAATTCCGTTCAATTCAAGTTGACGTCGAATTTCCATGTGAACGATCTGAGCAAGAATCAGGGTTCCGTCAAGGAGCTACCCGTTCATAGGGTCCCTCAAAACTCACGTTCATCCCGCCGCACTGCCAGTTGTCCTTGGCCAGCAACTTTCCCTCCTGCATCTGCAGGTCGACCACGCACTCGTACTCGGCTTCCGGCGCTGGCGGTGAATTTCCGCTGCCTGCGACGAAGTGGACGGCATTTCCAGTGAGGCGTACTCGGGTAGGCTCAATGGAACCCACGTGCACCCCGCCATTTTCGACACGGACCGGATCATGTCCGCCCCACGAGGCGTCTCCTTCGATTTCGAGTTGCCCATCCTGCAAAAGACGGATGGTCAGATCCGCTTGGTCATCGCGCACCCAGTGTCCTGTCCAATCGCGCGCACTCGGAACTTTTCCGGAGTCATGAAAATCCAGCGTAGCAACCGCAAACCAGCCCACCGTCACGCCGCCCTTTTTCGACGTGTACATGGCGCAAGACACCTCCCCTTCGCGTGCCCAGACAAGTACGTTGTCGCCAGCAACGACAAAACTACGTTTTTCGCAGACCTCATCCACCGCGGGACACCGACGGTCTTCCGATCGGGACTTCAGAAAGTGCGCTCGCTCACTGTCACTCTTCACAGTCGCGGACCACGCCGACTCTGTGGGTAATGGACCGCGAGGATTGCATTCCGCATCAGAGGCTGGGGTCTGCGCAACAGCAAACCACATCAAGGCTGCGGATAGTGTCGATGCAATCATTGGAAGGCTCCATAGATTTTCAAGATAGCGGCTCATTCGAACGGCTCGAAGGTGAGGCCATATCGAACACTTCGCGAAGTTGCCCAATCAACTCGGCAGGCCCTGAAACGATCAAACCGGCATGCGTCTCAGATTCAACCGAAATCGCTCAATCATAATGAAACATACTCACTACAATACACTTCCAATGCGGAAGACTATTGAATAAGACCGACCAAGGTATTTCCGTCTTTGTAGCGCACGTCATCGAGTTGCCAACCGCCCCTCTCTCGCAGCAAAACGTACACAATCGCGTGATCCGTGAATGCGTCGGAAAATCGTACTGGAATTTCCAGCCGATCCCCTGTCACGTTTGCCTCTCCAACAGAAAATCGTGTGGGGTAGCTCTGGCTGTCGGTGAAGGGATCACCATTGATTTCAGGAACTTCATCCGCGACAGCCGGCTTGGCGAAATAGGCAGCCAATGCTGTATCCAAACGTGTGCTGAGCCAGTCGCGATAGGTATCGAGGCGCCCAGCATCGAACCCCATTCCGTCGTTGAAATGGACTTCAAGAAATTGCTGCATGCGACCTTCTGGCGACGCTGCATCTGCCAGCGTTCCCGGCGAACGGCTCAGCGTGACTATCTGGTTGTCAAGGCCGATCAACATCGTATCTTTGTCTGCGTAGTGAAACTCGAATATGCCGGTGCTGCATGTCAGCCGAATGCCAGGGCGAGGCAAGTGTGCAATACCCAACTGCTGCGCTGCCGTTGCGACGGGCTTTGGTAGATTGCCTTGAAAAAGACTTTCCGCTGCATAGCTGGTTTTCTCCAACTTCGCGTGATCGCAATTCAGCTCACCCGGCCCGTTGACCGATACAGCATCAAATTCAACCGTCTTTCCAATCCAATTCAAGAGTGGGTTTTGCGGGTATCCGGTCGTGGCCCAGGGCGCCGGGGCCACACGGGTGATGCGCCAGTCACGAACCAGGTGCTGACCTGCATCGACTTGCGCCCCCGTCGCCCCCTCTGTGAAAACAATGACGGATATCAGCCCGACAAAAATCGGAAATAGTTTCATGTCTCGTTCAGCGTCTCGTTTTGTTTTAAAATACGAATATATTGTTGCGCAAATGGTCATTGAAAACGCAAATCAATGCGGTACGAATTCGACTAGTATCGCACGCGCTTTCGCGTCGGTTACTCACGGGTGGCTGGTCAGTGAGGATGCAAGCAGTTCCGCGACCAAAGGGTTGTGCGGCGAAAAACGCTGCAGCGTAGCGAGCGCCGCCTCTCGATGGTCTTGCGCGAATTTTCTAGCTTCCGCGCTGGAATCGGGAAGCTGCCCATCAAGCACGAGCTCTGCGATCACTCGGCTTTTGCCAAACTCGCCGAGCCAATCGGTTCGCTTCTGGAAGGACTCTGCCATTTGATGGCGTTGCAGAGCCAGTGCAAATTCGCCGCGTCGCCGCGCAGCAGCGCCACTTCGCAAAGAGATTTCCGCGAGTTCGATACTTTCGCTCATGTCGTTGGAAACGAGATGCTGAAAGGCTTCTTCGAGCTCCTTGTCACCATTCAAGGCATCGCCAAGTTTTGCTACAGCGGTACCGTGCAAGCCGTGTGCAAGCCATCGCTGCACATGGGCTCCGCGATCACTGTCGACAAAAAGTTTTTCGACTTCCGCCAGAGTTGTTGCTGCTGCGGCCGGTTTATCCTGCGCAAGCTCGATACGCCCCCAAAGCGAGAGTGAGGCGATCACGCCGACCGGACTTGAAGACTGCAGCCGCGGCAAGACGCTCCTCAGTCTTTGCAGCGCCGCTGGGTAGTCGCTGGAATAGTATTCCATCACGGCACGCAATCTTCCCGAGGCGACCCCTCCAGGATTGCTTTCCATAACGCCATTTCCGACATTGAGGATGGCGTCCGATCGATCAAGAAGCGCGAGCGCCTCTTTGAACCGTCCCAACTGGACCAAGGTCGCAGCACGACCATACAGGACATAACCGAGTCGCGGATGGTCCTTGCCAAAACGTGACTCGAGAATGGCAATGCCGCGCAAGAATGCAGCGTCGGCTTCGTGAAAATGGCTGAGATTGTAGTAGCCCGTTCCTACGTTGTTGTAGTCCATCGCGATATCGGCGCGGTGATCGCCGCTCAGCGCTTCGCGCAACGTTCGAATTCGCAAGTACCAAGCGAGGGATTCCTTCGCGTCTCCACGCAAACTCGCGAGCTTTCCGAGACTGGTCAACGTGGAGATGGTAATGGGACTGGATTCATCCTCTTTTTCCAGCAGTGCCAGCGCTTCACGCAGGTGCCTGCCCGCGGCCTCTATCTGTCCACGCTCGATTTCGACGCTACCCAACTCCTGTGCCGCCTCGCCCTTGTCTGCTCCTGTCGCATCGGGGTCTGACGAACGGACCTGGTAGGCTTCCTGTGCAGCGGACAGGGCGGTTTCCGTGTTGCCACGGTGCTTCAACGCGATCGATAGCTGGAGAAGAACTGTCGCTCGCACCTCAGGCTCATCGGCGAGGTCCGTTCGAGCTTTGGCCACGGCACGCTCGAGCACCTCGCCGAGGGTGACATCGCCGGGATTGCTGCTGCTGAACTTGTCGGTCAGATCGAGCGCAGTGAGCAGGAATCGGTTAGCGACATCGGCTTCGTGGGCGTGACGAGCGGTCAGGCGGGTTTCATGCACGCTGAAGATGGTTGCTCCGACTATGGCTGCAAGCGCAACCATGGCGCCCACGACGGATGCTCGATTCCGTCTGACGAATTTGGAGAATCGGTAGCGCGCACTGCCGCCACTACTGATCGGTCGACCGTCGAGAACGGCTTGCACGTCGAGCGCCAATTCTAGAGCGCTGCGATAGCGGGACTTCGCTTCCTTGTCCATCGCGCGACCGATGACGCGATCAAGATCCGCATCGATGGAACCGGTCGGAGGTTCCTTGCCCGCGGCCCGTGAACGAACAAGCGCTTCCGAAATCCTCTGCGGGGATTCTTCAAGCACCGATTTGACCAATGAGCGGCCGTCACGTTGCTGATAGGGCGAAACGTCTGTCAGTAAGCGAAACAGGAGGACACCGAGCGCGTAGATGTCAGTCGCTGTGGAAACCGGCTCGTGCAATACCTGTTCGGGCGCCGCGTAGTCGAGAGTAAAAAGATGACCGTGGGTTTGCGTCCTGGAGTCTGCCTCTCCGCGATCCAGCAACTTTGAAACGCCGAAATCAAGCAACTTGACCTGACCCTCCGGCGTGACGAGCACATTGCTCGGCTTGAGATCGCGATGCACCACCAACTGCTGGTGGGCGCTGGCGACCGCTTGACAGACCTCCACAAACAATCGCAAACGGGAATCCACATTGAATCGTCGGCCGCGACAGTAGGATTGCAATGGCTCTCCGTCGACCCATTCGAGAACCAGACAGGGGCCGCCATCGGCATCGACGAAAGCCTCAAGGAATTTTGCTATGCGCGGATCATCAAGACGACGGAGCGCGCATTGCTCGTTCTCGGAAAAACGCGCGTAGTCCTTCTGGTCAAGCCCGGCACGGAGCACTTTGAGGGCGACAATCTGATCGTTGTCGAGGGAGCGTGCTTCATACACCTCGCCCATCCCACCGCGACCAAGCAGTGATTCGATGCGGTATCGGCCGATCGTTTCGCCATGCCGCCAACGCAACTTTTCGGTCTCCACCGCAGCCCGTGCAGAAGGATGTGAGCCTGACAGCCGTTGATCACCGGAAAGCAGCGGGTTGGCGAGATCCTGGAGCCAGAGACGATCCTCCGTGTCCACATCCAGCGCTTCGAGTGCCTTGTTGCGCTCGTCAGGCGTCAGCGAGGCAAGGTCGGCGAGATGGTCTTTGAGGCGGGCCCAGCGCGCGGCATCAAGCGTCGAATCGGTCTTCATGAAAGTGCTCGATGTGCGGTCCGGTGAGTGTCAGTCCGTGATCGTTGCATGTCCATTGAATTCCTCTCGTGACCCCAGCTGGATATCTTGATCGCAGTTGCTTCGATCAAACCCTCAGCCAAAGCACGCGCACCTTCTTCGAATCGTGTGGATCAGCTATTGCGGATGCTTTTCCGCTGAAACTTTGAACCCGGACAAACACGGAAGACCGATTGGCGGAGCGGACTCGACCTGCGGAATCGGACCCGTAGCCAAGTGCATACTGCCCTAGT
>JBDSPX010000167.1:0-8795 GCA_039930065.1 Dokdonella sp. | reverse complement strand
CGTGTGCCGGCAACCCCATACGACCAGGCCGTGGCAAACGTGCAGGATTTTCCAGCCAAGGGATGTCCCGCGCGAACATGAAAACCGCCACGCTGGCGACCGAGCGAACGGATCTCGTGCGTGCTGTCCGGCGCCAGCGCACGAACTTCGGCGATGAAGAATTCGATCTGCTCGCCGTGCAGGCGTTCAAGCATTGCGTCCCAGTTGTTCACCTCGACGCGAAGGTTCGCCTGCGGATGGCGGCGGCGCAGCTCAGCAAGGACGCGCGGCATCAGCGTGGCCGCAGGAAACGGACCGACACCGAAGGCAAGGTCGCCGAGAGCACTATCACTGTAGAGCGCGACATCACGCTGCAACGATCGCGCATCGAACAGCAGACGACGCGCACGCTCGATCAGGAATGTGCCCGCGGGCGTCGGCCGCACCTCGCCCGTTTCGCGGTCGAACAGGCGATGACCGACGGTCTGTTCAAGCGTCTGGATGCTGCGACTGAAAGCCGGCTGGCTCAGATGAACGCGTTCCGCGGCGCGAGCGAAATGGCGCTCATCCGCAAGCGCGACAAGGTGACCTAGGCGGCGCAGATCCATCATTGATCGATGCTTTCACCGCATTGATTGCATGTCAACAATGCAATGGACGCATGAAGCGGCGAAGCCTAGCCTGCAGGCATTGGTTATTCTTCCCGCCACCGGAGAGCGACGCCGATGAATCCCGCGCTGCAGAATGTGCTGATCGTTTGCATCATGCTTGGCTTCGCCGGCATGGAGTTCGCAAGCCGTCGCTACGCGACCACGGTCGATGCCAACGCCGACGACACCAAGCTCGAACTGATGATGTTTCTGAGCCTGCTGCTGGTCGCACAACCGCTTGCGATTCTAGGCGCGAATCTTCTTTGCGCGTGGCTGATGCCGAGCCAGCTCGGTGCCTGGGCGCAGATGCCGTGGTGGGCGATGGTCGGGATCTTGCTGCTCGGCGATGACCTGACCCAATACGGGTGGCACCGGCTATCACACTCACCGCTGCTCTGGCCGCTGCATCGGGCGCACCACACGGCGCGCTACATGAGCATCCGCATGACCTACCGCAACAATTTTTTCTACTACCTGATGATGCCGGGTCTGTGGATCGCCGGCGTGCTGATCTATCTCGGATTTGCCAAGGTCTATGCGGTGTATATCGTGGTCAAGTTGCTCGTGATACTCGGCGCGCACAGCGCCTGGCGCTGGGATGAGCCGCTGTATCGTATCCGTGCCTTGCATCCATTGATGTGGGTCATCGAGCGCACGATCTCGACACCGGCGACGCATTCAGCCCATCACGCGCTGACCAATGCCGACGGCATCGGACACTACAAAGGCAACTTCGGAAATTTGCTTTTTGTCTGGGATATGCTGTTTGGCACAGCGCATATCACCCGGCGTTATCCCGAGAAAGTTGGCTTGCAGGACGATCTGGTTTACGGCCAGGAACGCTGGTACCACGAGTTCCTTTACCCGATCCTGCAATCCAGTCGCGAACATTCCGCGCTACGTGCCGGTGGACGCGCATTTGCCGAAGCCGAAACAACGCCGGACAACGCCGTGGAGGCATCGACCAGCGCTTTTTGACTGGCCATCGCGCAAGTTCGTCGCACCTTAGTTCTGCAGCGCAGATCGCTACTGTTCTGTCGTCGCGCCGGCCTTGACCAACCACTCCACGAGTTTTGCCCGGCGCCCATCGAGCCAGCGCTGCCTGACCGTGAACACGTGTTCGATCGCCGCACGCTCGTCCATCGACAGGTCGGGATGATGGGTCTCGAAGATCAGCACCACACGATCGGCATCCGATCGATTCCAGGCTTCATGCTCGAAGCTGTCGTCAAAGGCGAAGACTTCGCCTCGCCGCCATTGGTAAATATCAGCGCCGACCCGAATCTCACAGTCATTCGGAACGATCAAGGGCAGGTGCACGGTGAGCCGGCTATTGGTCAAACCGAAGTGCGCCGGGATATGCGCACCCGGTTTGAGTCGCGAGAAGAATGCCTCCATCGGCACGCCATCGATACGCGCCATATCAACCGCAGCAAGCGCTTTCGCAGTTTCGGGATAGCGCCCGAGCATCGGCGTCGCCTTGGCGTCCTGGAACAAATGGATCGCCGACCAGTCGTGTGATCCGCGCAGACGCTCCCAACCCTGCGCGTTCGTTGCGGCCGGGACGTAGGGCTGGTCATCGGCACCGTTGTCTACGCTGGCGACGTACTCCTGCCGAATTACATCCGTCGACGCCTGCAAGGCCGCTACCCAATCGAACGCATCATTTGGTTCGACCGGATTCGCCGGCAGATCCGGCATGTAGAAGATCAACGGCCGTTGCATGGGCGTCCTGAATTCCCCTTGCTCAACGTGGGTCATTGGCCAAACGGCGTGGCGCACACGATCGACCTGGGTGGCCGTTTTTGCCTCGAAAGAATCAACGGCACCGGCGTGCAAATCGGTGAGGAATCGACAGAGCTCATAGTCCGCCCGTCGCGAACGTTCACGTCCTTCCAACGGCGACTCGGAGCGGTCCTTGATGCGTCGGACCAGCGCATTGGCATCATCGCCGAGCGTCCAGAGGGCAACGGCCAATTCGGTCTCGCCTGCGTCGAACAACGCAGAACCGGCCAGCAGCGCGTTGCGCGCATTGCCTGGTTGTTCCAGAAAGGTCGAAACAAGGTTGACACATTCAACATGACTCATTCGGTTTCCTCGATGCCTTGCGCGAAACTTTGGGAGCGAAAGGGTACCGCAGTGCGCGGATCGAGGATGCCTCCATCCGCCCGACCAATCCTTCACGTAAAGAGTGTCGACAGCTCGTAACGCGCATTCGCGTTACAGTTGTCGCCGGCTTCATCTTCGGAATTTCAGCATGACCCACTCGATCCGATCTCTGATTTCGACGTTGTTGTTCGTCCTTGGCGCGTTTGTCTGCGCGGGCTCGGTCGCGGCCAAGGACGAATCGATGCCGGCTCACTTGACCCTGCGCATCCCGTCCGGACTGTTGGCCAAGACGCGCGTGATCAATGTCTATGTGCCGCCTGGTTACGATGGCAAGGCGGACATCCGCTATCCCGTTTTGTACATGCTCGATGGTGGCGTGCAGGAAGATTTCCCGCACCTTGCCAACACCCTTGATAGCCTGATCAAGGAAGCAGCGATACCGCCGATGTTGCTGGTCGGCATCGAAAACACCGAGCGGCGGCGTGACCTGACCGGCCCGACCACGGTCGACAGCGACCGCGAAATCGCTCCGATCGTCGGCGGATCGGCCGTCTTCCGAGAATTCATCGAAACGGAATTGAAGCCGCAGATCGCGATGTTCTACAAGATCAACGACACTTCCGCGATCATCGGTGAATCACTGGCCGGGTTGTTTGTTGTCGAAACCCTGTTCGTCAAACCCAACCTGTTTGATACCTATATCGCGCTCGATCCGAGCCTGTGGTGGAATGCCGAGCAGTGGTGGCGTGAAGCGGGCAAGCGGCTGGATGGCTCGACAGAAATCCACGCACGACTCTTTCTTGCGTCCGCTGGCGACAGCGGCAGCTCGACCGCCCACCTGGCCGATTCGTTGTGCGGAAATCCTTTGGCCGGCTTCCAGTGGAGCTACGCAGCCCACCCGGAACTTCGCCACTCCAACATCTTCCGCAAACTGGAAAAGAAGATGCTCATCGAAGCTTTCTCGGGAATAGCAATGCCAGATGCGGATTGTGCAAAGAAACCATGAGCGGAGCTCGATTTACGGTCTCGTATGCAGATGCAGGCAGCCGTCGCCAAACATGAATAGACGTTCCCGGAAATTCAAAGCCGAGCGGCTGGCGCGTGTTATGCGCAGTATTGCGACTGCACTGTTGCTCGTGTCAGGCACATCCGCGCACGCGGCCGTGGTCTGTTCGCCCGTGGCCAATCTCAACGTTCCGGCAACGTCGGAAGGTCTTTACTTGAACGTGATTACCGGTATCTCGGGCATTCGTGAAAGTGACGTCCCTGGTTTTGATATCGACATCTATGCCGCCGTCAGCACCAATCCGACCGGGCAGCTGAAGTTCTACTGGGGTTCGGCCAGCAACAGCGGTGCGGGTGTTGTCAGCGGCGGCGTCAGCTATGCCGTTCTCGGTGCCAACGTCGCAATCGGCCCCGACTCTGTATTCACACGCGAGGGATTCACCGGCGATACAAGTGCCTGGATGGCCGGTACTTCCGGCTATCTCGGCATGCGCTTCCGTGATGAAACGACAGCCGCAATCATCTACGGCTGGCTCGTCTTGTCGACCACGGCACCACTCGGGTTTCCCGCCACCATCGAGGGCTGGTGCTATGAAGACAGTGGTGCAGCCATCGTGACTCCGGATTCGCGATCCGATGAAATATTCGCAGATGGCTTCGATGTTGCGTCGCTGTAGCGAGGATTTGATTGCTGGGGCTTTTGCGCACTATTGACGCCAGATCAGCCATTTTCCTCCGCCTCTCCGCATCGATCAATCCAACGACCAAACTGGAACGCCAATGAGCCAAAACTTCGATCCTGCCCGCATCGGCGACATCGTTGATGCCATGTATGCCATGGTTTCCGGCCCCGCGGGGCCGCGTGACTGGAGCCTTCAAGACGTCGTCTTTCATTCCGAAGCGCGGCAGATGCGTACCGGCGTCGACGCAAGCGATAAGGCATGGATCAAGATCATGGCGCCCGCGGACTACATCGCTGACACCGCGGCATTCTTTGCGTCCCATGATTTCTTCGAGATCGAGGTTTCTCGACGCGTCGAGGAGTTCGGCAACATCGCCCACGTCTGGAGCATCTACGAGGCACGTCGATCAGAAGATGATATTGAACCTGAGCGCCGCGGCATCAACTCGATTCAGCTCTTCCGCAACGCGCACGGACACTGGCAGATCACCTCGATGATCTGGGACAACGAGCGCCCTGGGCTCAAGGCTATCTGAGCACGCAGGTACTTCTTTTATTGTTTAGAATTGTTCGATCGCAGATCGAGCCAAAAGACCAGAAATGTGAGGCAAGACAACGAAGCAGTGTCCTTTTCGGTTCTCGCTTTGCCTTACTCCAAGCTTTCGTTGCTTGGCCGCGTCAAGTCGCGAACAGCTGACTTTCGATATCGGCGAAGGACTTGAATTCCAGAGCGTTGCCCGATGGATCGAGAAGAAACATCGTTGCCTGTTCGCCAGACTGTCCGACAAAACGAACATGCGGTTCGATCACGAACGCGATGCCTGCCGCGCGCAGACGCTCAGCCAACGCGCTCCAATCGCCCATGTCGAGCACCACGCCGAAATGCGGCACGGGCACCGCATGACCATCAACCGGATTGCTACCCGACGGTCGTACCGGCTCGCTACCGTCGACGACATGGCAAACCAGTTGGTGGCCGTAGAGATTGAAATCGATCCATTGCGCCGAGCTGCGACCTTCGGGACAGCCGAGCAGCCTGCCGTAGAACGCGCGTGCGGCAATCAGATCATGGACGGGGATGGCGAGATGGAATGGATTGGGCATGGTCAATCCAGCTTACGGGTTTCGCGTGGATCCGTGAACAGGCCAGCCTGCGCAAAGCGGAGGATCGAGCGATGTAATCTCCACGCAAACAGGCACAATCCACGCAACCGGTAGGCGGGGCGGAAGCTGTGATCCGACCCGCCGTATCGGTCAACTCACCGAACGAACTTATTCGAGCGCTTCACCGATGACCGAACCGTCATCGGGATCAACCATCAAGTCGACTTCCTTGCCGGCCCCATTCTCTGCTTCGGCCATCCACAATCCGTTCTTGAAGTCGACGTCTTTGACGTTCTGATAGCCGGCAGCGGTAATCTTGGCCTCGATCTCCTGCTTGTTCATCGGCGAGGGAGTGCCTTCCTTGAAAACTTTTCCGCTCAATGGATGCACATAAATTGCGACCCATTCCTTGTCGCCACCGCGGGCATCAGCCTGCCAGATTCCGTTCTTGAAAGTCAGGCTCTTGACCTCCTTGAAGCCTGCCGTGGCAACTCGGCTTTCGACTTCCGCCTGGGTCAGGGCGGTTGATGGTGCGACCGTCGTATTGCTTGGCGCCGTGGTTGGCATGGTGTCCGCAAACGCCGGTGCGGCGAGCAGGACGCTGAGTGCGAGGGCAATGCTGGTCATTCTCATGATTTTTGACTTCCGTTGGTGAGGTGCCGACGGACAGTGGGCGCACGGATCCCAATCCCAGCTGAACTACTGGCATTCCGACAGCGGCGATTCACATTCACGGCCATGCCCTGACGACCCGCATTCGTTCATCTACTATCGCTTTGTATGTTTCTACACTAATGCTTACCTATATGCCGTTTCTATTAGCCCGCGTCGTCTGAATCGCTTAAGCAGGGCGGAACCCGCGTAGCGAATTCTGCCTTGCAGACTTCCGACGGAGCCGCTCGTTTCATTTGACTATCGAAATGGGTGCTTGCAACGTTGTTTACATCGGCGTATTGTCCGCGACCTTCGCGCAGTCAAGCGCGTCAATACCGAACGACTTGATCATGAAACCCGTCACGCACATCGCCAATAGAACGTTCTGCTCGCGCCTCATGCGCGACGTGCGTCTGGCTGCCTGCGCGCATGAAGGCTACGGTCGATTCCGCCAACCAGGAAAGCATTTCCAACACGACTGATCCCCACATTTAGGAGATCGGTCACCCCGATCTCCGAGGCACGCGAACGCCCTCGGACTCACCATCCGGGGGCGTTTTGCGTTGCGTTTCATAAACGGAGATCAGAATCGCAGAATCAGCATTGTATTTTTTGTCACGCTGAATTCCGCAAACAGATTGGCGCTTGAAAAAGGCGCCAATGACAAGCATCGAAGAGAACGGTTTCAGCGGTTCGGGTTCACAAGCCCGACTGGTGCGCGCGGCGCTGCCGTGGCGTATGCCGAAGCCATTGCTCGCGGTGTTTGTCGATTGGCACGTTGGCTCAGAGGTAGAGCAGCGGCGCAAGCCGTGAACGCCGGTTCGATTCCGGCACATGCCCCATTGGATGGCTCATTGGGTAGAGCAACAGACTAATAATCTGTGGGTAGCGGGTTCGAATCCCGCTCCAAACCTGACTCAAAATCAGGCAATAACGGGGCTTCGGCCCCACACCCGGAAACGCGCCGTGTCCGCGTTGTGTCGATGCTTGCATCGGTTCAACACGAACAGCGACGCGGACGCCGGGCCCTCGCCCTCAACGCGAGCGGATCGTGGTCACGCACAGCACGCGATCGATTGCCTGCTGCCTCGTCACTGCGGTTGCGCCGCCAAGAGCGCGCTGGCTCCGCGCTCGTGCCGTCAGGCGCGTTTCCACTTTTTCTTTCGTCGCCGATGCGTCGCATCGGATACGACGCCCATCGTCCACCGCAACCGATCCTCGGTCGACGATGTTTTTCGAATGGATCGGACCACCAGCCAAAAATAGGGAGAACGTTATGTTCTGGACCAAGAGGGTCGTGATCGGTGACGGCGAGCGCGGCCTGGTGTTTCGCAACCGTCAACTGGAATGCGTCTTGACGCCGGGCGTGCACAAATATTTTGATCCGATGGGTCGGATCAGCTTGGTCGTCCACGCAATCGAGCAGCCCGAGTACCGTGGTAACGACAAGGATGCGCTGATCGCAGCGCTTGGCGACAAGCTCGGTGAGACGTTCGTGTTGGTCGATATCGGCAGCGACGAGGTCGGACTGGTCTCGAAGAACGGACGTCTGACCGATGTCCTGCCGCCCGGCAGCCGCGCGTTGTTCTGGCGCGGTTTGGTCGAAGTCGTCATCGAACGGCTGTCGCTCGATGCGGGATTGGAAGTGCCGCGTGCGGTGGCGACACGTCTGCGTCAGATCGGCGTGCTGGATCGGGTCGCGGTTGCAGTGATCGTGCCGGTGGAGTCCTGCGGCCTGGTCTTCGTCGATGGCGAATTGGCGCGTACGTTGAAGGCGGGAAGTTTTGCGTTCTGGAACTTCCGCAAGAATGTGGTCGCCGAAGTCATCGATCAGCGTCTGTTGTCGCTGGAGGTGTCGGGCCAGGAGTTGTTGACGCGTGACAAGGTCTCGTTGCGTGTCAATCTGGCGGCCAGCTTGCGTGTCAGCGACCCGGTCGTTGCGCGCACGCGGGTCGCCAAGTACAGCGATTTTCTGTATCGCGAATTGCAGTACGGCTTGCGTCGTGCGGTGGCCGCGAAGTCGCTGGATGAATTGCTCGGTGACAAGGCTTCGCTCGATGCCGACATCTTTGCCTACGTGCGTGGCCGCGTCAGTGACTACGGCATCGAGGTGCTCGGTGTCGGCGTCAAGGATGTGATCCTGCCCGGTGAGATGAAGGACATTCTCAACGGTGTGGTTCAGGCGGAGAAGTTGGCCCAGGCCAATGTGATTCGTCGTCGTGAAGAGGCGAACGCCACGCGTTCGTTGCTCAACACGGCCAAGATGCTTGAGCAAAATCCGACTCTGATGCGTCTGAAGGAGTTGGAGACGCTGGAGAAGGTTACCGAGAAGATCGACAAGCTCACCGTGTTCGGTGGCCTGGAAGGCGTCATGCAGCAACTGGTGCGCCTGAAGTAAGCAACACCCCGGCGCGGTCCACGGACGGATCGCGTCGGGTTTTTATCCGCTCAATCCCTGAAGAAGTACAGCAATGCGCACAAGCCCAGGCCAATCGCATACAGCAGCCAGGTGCGCTCGACGAAGTAGGGATAGACCATCAAGGCGACACCGATTCCGGCGGCACGCCAATACGACTGTTTGCTTGCCCAGCGGAACACGGCAAAGCCGGTCA